>NZ_JBQCTZ010000107.1:0-12175 GCF_051963715.1 Neisseria sp. P0001.S005
GCCCCTTTGTTAAAGGGGCTTTAGTTATGTTAAAAATGCCCCTGCGATAGGGCGCAATATATAAGGCCGTCTGAAAATGTTTCAGACGGCCTTTTTAGTGAATAGCCTTTAAGCCAAACTATACGCCCTACTGCTTATTTTTCTACTCTGCGGAAATGGTGCGGACGGAAGCCGAGCGCGGCAAGGGAAACGAAGTAGAGGCCGCCGCCCAAGGCAATCAGAACGCAGAGTTGGCCTGCTTTTTTAAAGCCGCCGACGTGCACCCATTCAAACGGCAGATAATATTGCGCCAGCCACAAACCGCCGCCCATGACGACCAAAGAGATGACCATTTTAACCAAAAACGCTGCCCAACCTTTGCCGGGACGGTAGATGCCGTGTTTGCGCAAAAGGAAAAACAGCAAACCTGCATTCAGACACGCGCCCAAACCGATAGCGAGGGACAGGCCGACGTGTTTGAGCGGCGAAATGAAGGCGAGGTTCATCAACTGCGTGCAAATCAGCGTGAAAATAGCGACCTTAACAGGAGTTTTGATGTTTTGGCGCGCGTAGAAGCCGGGTGCCAACACTTTAATCATAATCAGCCCGATTAAGCCGAAGGAATAGGCAATCAGCGCGTATTGGGTCATTTGCGCGTCGTGCAACGTAAATTCACGGTACATGAACAAGGTCGTAACCAGAGGGAAAGACAACACGGCAAGGCCGACGGCGGCAGGCAGGGTCAGCAGCATACACAAGCGTAAACCCCAGTCGAGCAGGCCGGAAAACTGCTCGGTATCCTGACTGGCTGCGTGTTTGGACAAGGTAGGCAGCAAGATTGTACCGAGTGCCACACCCAAAACGCCGGTCGGCAATTCCATTAGTCGGTCGGCGTAATACATCCACGACACGCTGCCGGACTGTAAAAACGAGGCAAAAATGGTGTTGATAACCAATGAAATCTGCGCCACGCTTACGCCCAAAATAGCCGGTGCCATCTGTTTCAGTACACGGTTGACCGCCGCATCTTTAAAGCTGAGTTTGGGCATTTTCAAGAAGCCCAATTTTGCCAACCAAGGCAGTTGGAACACCAGCTGCAACACGCCGCCGACAAATACCGCCCACGCCAAAGCCATAACGGGCGGATCGAAATACGGTACAAAAAACAGGGAAAAGACGATAAAGGAAATGTTCAAAAATGTCGGCGTAAAGGCGGGAATACCGAATTTATGATAGGAGTTGAGTATCGAGCCGACAAAAGATGACAATGAAATCAAAAAGATATAAGGAAACGTTACCCGCAGCAGGTCGATGGAAAGCTGAAACTTATCGGCTTCTTTGGCAAAACCGGGCGCGGAAACATAAATCACCCATGGCGCGGCAAGTATGCCCAGCGCGGTAACGATGACCAACACAAACGACAGCATACCGGCCACATGACGCACAAACACCTGCGTGGCTTCGGGTGAGCGAGTTTCTTTGTATTCCGCCAAAATCGGTACGAAGGCTTGGGCAAATGCGCCCTCTGCAAACACGCGCCGCAGCAGGTTGGGCAGTTTAAACGCGACAAAAAACGCATCTGTCGCCATGCCTGCACCAAACGCACGGGCGATAATCGTATCGCGCACAAAGCCTAAAATGCGCGACACCATCGTCAGGCTGCCAACCTTGGCCAAGGCTCCCAATAAATTCATGTATTTTCCTTAATTGTCTTTCAGGCCGTCTGAAAATCCGGCTTCTTCCAATACTGCCGCCGCCGCCAATGCCGCCGTATCTTTTTTCAACAGCAGATGCAAGGCGTGGAAATCCTGTTCCAACGCGGCCACGGCTTCAGGGCGGTCATACCAGTCTGCTACGGCCTGCGCCAGTTTTTCAGGGACGGCGTCGTGTTGCAGCAGCTCGGGAACGGCGGCTTTACCCAACAGAATATTGGGCAAACCGACATGCGGCACTTTGATTTTGCGTTTCACATACACATAAGTCAGCGGCGAAATTTTGTAGCTGATGACCATAGGCCGTTTACACAAGGCTACTTCCAAAGTCGCTGTACCACTGGTAACCAATACCACGTCGGCAGCGGTGCAAACTGTATCCGACTGCTTGTCGGTCAACGTAATGGGAAGGGCTGAAAACTCAGGCTGCGCCAAAATTTCGCTAATGCGTTTGCGCGTTGCGGCCGTTGCCACCGGCAGCAAAAACTGTGCCTGCGGATAACGTTTCAGCAGCAATAAGGCCGTCTGAAAAAACACCGCCGCCATGTAATCGATTTCGCTCACACGGCTACCGGGCAATATGGCAAACACGGGCACGTCCGCAGGCACGCCCAGCTTCTGCCGCGCCGCCGTCCTATCCGCTTCCACAGGCATGGTTTGCGCCATCGGATGGCCGACAAACTCAGCCTTGCCTCCGGCATCGATATATAGCTGCGGCTCCATCGGAAACAGGCACAACACGCGGTTGACCTGATGCACGATTTTATTGACCCGTTCGCGTCGCCACGCCCAAACCGACGGGCTGACGTAATGAATGGTATGAATGCCTGCCTGCTTGAGTTTTTCCGCCACGCCGAGATTAAAGTCCGGCGCATCGATGCCGATAAACACATCCGGCTTGAGGCGGATTAAATCGTTCACCAGCCCTTTGCGGATTTTCAAAATCTGCGGCAGGCGTTTGATGACCTCAACAAAACCGCGCACCGCCAACTTTTCCTGATCGTACAAACTCTCGAAACCCTCCGCTTTCATGCGCTCGCCGCCGATGCCGGTAAACCGCGCATTCGGGCAACGCGCCTTAATGGCACGGATTAAGTGTGCGCCGAGTAAGTCGCCGGAAGCTTCGCCAACGCTGATGGCGATAAGGGGGGAAGGATTGGGGTTCATGTTGTTGAGGTTCGGAAGCTAAAAGATTTTGAGGCAGACATTTGCCTGCCCGTTTTCAGACGGCATCAGCGGCAAACGGACAGGAAATCTGCCCCGCTAATCGGATTTTTGCAATCCAAAGGCCGTCTGAAAAAGTTTCAGACGGCCTTCAATCCATCAATCAACGGATAATGCCGCGTGTGGATTGTGCAAAAAAGTCTTTAAATACCGCCAATTCGCTTTGGGTTTCGGCGCGTTTCAGAATGTCTGCCTTGGCCTCTTCAAACGGAATGCCGCGATGGTAAATGGTTTTATACACATCTTTGACGGAGGCAATCTGTTCGGCTGTGAAACCGTTGCGGCGCATACCTTCGCTGTTGAGACCGGCCGGTTCGGCGCGGTAGCCAGCAGCCATAAAGTACGGCGGTACGTCTTTGTGTACGCCGGCGGCAAACGCGGTCATAGCGTAGTCGCCGATTTGGCAGAATTGGAACACCAGCGTGTAGCCGCCCAAGACGACGTAGTCGCCGATGGTAACATGACCTGCGAGTGAGGCGTTGTTGGCGAAGATGGTATGGTTGCCGACCACGCAGTCATGGGCAAGGTGGCAGTAGGCCATAATCCAGTTGTCGTCGCCGATACGGGTTTCGCCGATACCGGTAACCGTACCGAGGTTAAACGTCGTAAATTCGCGGATGGTGTTGCCGTTGCCGATAATCAGCTTAGTAGGTTCGTCGCGGTATTTTTTGTCCTGCGGAATTTCGCCGAGGCTGGCAAATTGGAAAATACGGTTGTTTTCACCGATGGTCGTATGGCCGTTGATGACGACGTGCGGACCGATTTCGGTATTCGCACCGATTTGCACATTGGGGCCGATGATGCTGTATGGGCCGACTTTGATGCTGGAGTCGAGTTCGGCTTTAGGGTCGATGACGGCGGTCGGATGGATAAGTGTCATGCTGTCTCCTTGCTGTCTGATACAGGTATTGCCTGCAAGATGCCGTCTGAACTTTCAGACGGCCTGTCCCATTCTTACACCACGCGTTTGGCGCACATAATCACGGCTTCAACGGCAACTTGGCCGTCGACTTTGGCAACGGCATTGAATTTGCCGATACCGCGTTTGTTGGTCAACAGCTCGACTTCAAAAACCAGTTGGTCGCCGGGAATGACTTGGCGTTTGAAACGGGCGTCGTCGATACCGGCGAAGAAGAAGAATTCGTTTTCTTTGCGGCCGCCTTCGCTGAGGATGGCGAGTGTGCCGCACGCTTGCGCCATGGCTTCGATAATCAACACGCCGGGCATCACGGGCAGGTCAGGAAAGTGGCCTTGGAACTGCGGCTCGTTCATGGTGACGTTTTTAATCGCAGTCAGGGTTTTCATCGGTTCGAACGCGGTAATGCGGTCGAGTTGCAAAAACGGATAGCGGTGTGGGATAAGTTTTTGAATGTCTTTGGCTTCGATCGGGAGTTGTACGTCCATGATGTTCGTCTTTCCTTGTTTGTATTGGGTTTAAACGTATTCGGATGTGGGGCGCGGACTGTTTGCGCCGCCTTTAGGCTTCGTCGCTGTCGGCAAGCTGTTTTTCCAGCGTTTTGAGGCGTTTGTTCATTTCGCTCAAACGGTGGATATAAACGGCATTGCGTGCCCAGTCTTTGTAGCCCGACATCGGGAAAATACCGGCCAGATGCTGGCCGCTTTCGGTAATGCTGTGGGTAACGGATGTTCCGCCGCCGATGGTGGTTTTATCGGCGATTTCAATGTGTCCGACCGTGCCGACGCCGCCGCCGATAATACAATAATTGCCGATGGTGACACTGCCGGAAATGCCGGTCTTGGCGGCGATAACGGTATGTGAACCGATTTTGCAGTTGTGGCCGATTTGGACTTGGTTGTCGATTTTGGTGCCGTTGCTGACGGTCGTGTCGCTCATTGCGCCGCGGTCGATATTGGTGTTCGAACCGATTTCCACATCATCGCCCAGCGTGACGGCGCCGGTTTGCGGAATTTTAAACCATGAATCGCCGGCAAAGGCCAAGCCAAAACCGTCCGCACCGATGACGGCGCCGCTGTGGATTTCGACACGATTGCCCAAAGTGCAGCCGTAGTAGATGACAGCGTTGGGGTGCAGCACGACTTCATCGCCCAACGTGCAATCGTGTTGGACAACGGCATTGGCCAAAATACGGCAGCCTTCGCCCAATACGGCATTCGCGCCGATATAGGCATTCGCGCCGATTTCGCAGCTTGCCGGCACTTTGGCGCTGGCCTCGACAACGGCGGTCGGATGTACGCCGCCCTGTGCTTTGACAATCGGCGAGAACAATCGTGCCACCTTGGCAAAATAAAGATAAGGGTCGGCAGCCACAATCAGGTTGCGGCCCGCAAATTCGTCTGCGGCTTTCGGCGACACAATCACTGCACCTGCTTGGCTGTCGTGTACTTCGGCTTTGTATTTCGGATTGGCCAAAAAGCTGATGTGTTCCGCCTGCGCCTGATCCAACGGACGGACGGCGGTAATGGCGATGTCTTCGCCTTTCCATTCGCCGCCGAGCTGGGAAACGATTTGGGACAGGGTGTATGCTTGTGAAGTCATGATAATCTGCCGTCAAGATGTCAGGCCGTCTGAAAGATGCCGGTTTGGGTTTCAGACGGCCTTAGGTTTGTCTGTATGGTCACATTCGCTGCCGAGCAGGGTCAGTGGGCGTTTAGGGCTTTGATAACGCTGTCGGTAATGTCGTAGCGGCCGTTGACGTAAATCACGTCCTGCAAGATGAAGTCGTAACCTTCGCGCTTGGCCAAATCGACAATGACGCGGTTGGCATTTTGCTGGAGCGCGGCGAATTCTTCATTGCGGCGTAGGTTGTAGTCTTCAGCCAACTCAGCCTGCTGCTTGCGGAATTTCTGTACCAGATTGCGCCATTTTTGGGTTTCCGCTTCCCTTTGGCTGTCGCTGAGCTTGTCGCCGCTCAGTTTTCGCTCCAAAGCCTCGCCTTCCTGCTGCAGCTTTTGCAAGGCGGTTTGACGGCTTTTGAACTCTTTTTCCAAAGTCATCTGAATGCTTTGCGCCTGCTTGGATTCCTGATAAACGCGCTCGGTATTGATAAAACCGATTTTCTGCACGCCATCCGCCGCCGCTTGCGGCAACAGCACGAAACCCGGCAGGGCTACGGCGAGGACACGGAGGGTGTCGGCTATTTTACTCATGATAAAAATCCTTGCTTGAAAACAAACGGGCGGTTTGCAATAAGCTTACCGCCAATCTGCCATGAGGCCGTCTGAAACGGACAAACCGGGTTTCAGACGGCCTAAACATCATCAGAATGTCGTACCGAGTTGGAATTGGAAGCGTTGGATTTCGTCGCCTTCTTTTTTCTTAATCGGGTAAGCATAACTGAACTTCATCGGACCCAGCGGAGAGAGCCAGGTCACGGCAGCACCGGCAGAGTAACGCAATTCGTTTTTGAATGTCGATTTGTGCGTTGTGCCTACGCCGTACACGTTTTGGGATACGCCATTGGAATTGCTGCTGCTGCCGTCGTTGTAGGTTTTGCCGTCCCACACGCTGCCAGCATCGGCAAACAGGCTCAGACGGACGGTACGCGAGTCTTTAATGCCCGGCATTGGGAAGAGCAACTCTGCGGAAACGTTGGCTTTTTTGTTACCGCCGTAGCTGATTTTCTCGCCGTATTCGTCATAAACTTTCGGGCCCAGCGTACCGCTTTCAAAGCCGCGGACAGAGCCTAAGCCGCCGCCGTAGAAGTTTTCAAAGAACGGCATGGTTTTGGTTTTGCCGTAGCCGTTGCCATAACCGACTTCACCACCCAGCATCAGCGTGAAATCTTTGCTCAACGGGAAGAACCAAGTTTGGTTGTGGGTCAGGGTGTAGTATTGCAGGTCGCTGCCCGGCAAAGCGATTTCGCCGTTTACGCCGGTCAGGTAACCGCGGGTCGGCCACAAGGCATTGTCGGTTTTGTTGCGGCCCCAGCCGATGGTACCTTTGTACAACCAGCCTTTGAAGTTACCCACGCCACTACCGTCGCCTTTACCATATTGGTTGATAAAGTCGGCATAGCGTTTAGGCGCGCCTTTGTAGGTGTTCACGGTCAAGCGTTCTGCGGCCAAACCGAAGTTCACACGGTCATATTCGGTAACCGGAATACCGATACGCAAACCGCCGCCGAAAGTCGTGGTTTTATATTGTTTCGCGCTGGAAGAAGCTTTACGTGGGTCGTAAGTCTTGCCGTAAAGGTCGTAGCCCAAGCTTACGCCATCAGGTGTGAAGTATGGGTCGGTAAACGACAACGAGCCGTTTACTGTGGTTTTACTGCGGGAAGCACGCAGGGCAACGGATTTACCCGTACCGAACAGGTTGTCTTGAGCCACGCCGGCAGACATCACCAAACCGGTATCCTGAACCCAACCTGCGCTCAAGTCGAGCGAGCCGGTAGAACGTTCGGTCAGGCTCATGTTCAGGTCAACTTGGTCAGGGGTATTGGCCACAGGAACCGCATCAAATTGAACGTTGTCGAAGTAGCCCAACAACTCAACGCGCTCTTTAGAACGTTGCAGTTTGGCAGAGTCGTAAGGCGCCGATTCCATTTGGCGCAACTCGCGGCGGATGACTTCGTCACGGGTTTTGTTGTTGCCGGTAATGTTGATTTCGTTTACATAGATTTTGCGGCCCGGTTGAACGGTCAACACAAAATCAACGGTATGCGTTTCGGCATTTGGAATCGGTTGGACATTGATTTCGCTGAATGCGTAACCTGCCTGACCCATGCGGTTTTGGATGGCTTCGAGCGAATTGGACATTTGCGCGCGCTCGTACCATTTGCCCGACTTCATGGTCAGCAGTTTTTCCAAATCTTCTTTCGGCACTTCCAGCGTATCGCCTTCGATGCGTACATTGCCCCAGCGGAAGCGGTCGCCTTCGCTGACGGTTACTTTAATGGTCTGCTTGGTTTTGTCTTCGTTGGTTTGGATATCGGTATCCAAAATGCGGAAGTTGAAGTAGCCGTTGTTTTGATAGAAATTGGTAATTTTTTCCATGTCCTGAGCAAATTTTTGCTCATTGAACTGGTTGCTCTTCGTGATCCAAGTCCACATGCCGCCTTCGCTCAGGGACATTTGTTTCATCAGACGGCGGTCGGAATAAACTTCGTTGCCTTCAAATGAAATATCGGTAATCTTGGTAGATTTGCCCTCTTCGATGGCAATATCAATAGACACGCGGTTGCGGGCGAGTTTGGTTACGGTCGGAGTGATTTGGACAGACTGTTTGCCACGGCTCAAATACTCTTCTTTCAAACCGGCAACGGCTTGGTTCAGCGTTGCTTGGTTGAAGTATTGGGATTGCGCCAAACCGAATGCTTCAAGGTTTTTCTTGATGGCATCGTTTTGCAGCATTTTCGCACCGGTAATATTGAGCGAGCTGATGGTCGGACGCTCAATCACGGTCAGCAGGACTTGATTGTCCATGGTCTCGACGCGTACGTCGTCAAAGAAACCGGTTGCGTAGAGTTTTTTGATGATTTCTTCACTGCGCGCATCATTGAAATTATCACCGACTTTAACAGGCAGGTAGTTGAAGACGGTACTCGGCTCGGTGCGTTGCAGGCCTTCGACGCGGATGTCCTGAATGGTAAAGTCAGCCAATGCCAGTGGAGACAGGCTCAATACCATTAAAGCGGAAGCAATCTGGTTCAGTTTCATAAATTATCCAAACAAACGGTTGATGTCATTAAAGAAAGCCACAGCCATCATCAAAAGCATGGCTGCCAGTCCGAAGCGCAGGCCGACTGCCTGTATGCGCTCGCTCAAAGGCTTTCCGCGTATCCATTCGGCGGTGTAGAAAACCAAATGTCCGCCGTCTAAAACGGGCACGGGCAAAAGGTTCAACACGCCTAAGCTGATGCTGACCAAGGCCAGAAATTCGAGGTAGCTCTGCAATCCGAGTTTGGCGGATTGTCCGGCGACATCGGCAATGGTCAAGGGGCCGGAAATATGGTTCAAAGAGGCATTGCCTGTAACCAGTTTTCCGAAAAATTTGAGGGTCGTCCACGAATAGTTGACGGTTTTGTTCCAACCCAATTCAAAGGCTTGGGCAACGGAAGGCGTATAACGGTAGCGGATGGTTTTATCCCACTCTTTATCCGCTTGGGCGGCAAGCCCTGCTCTACCCACCAGCACGCCCGCCGACTGCTCGACGCTGTCCGGCCGGATAGCGGTCGCCAGTATTTTACCGTCGCGCTCGTAAGTCAGCTCGATTCGTTTGCCGGGGCTGGCGCGGAAGAGTTCCGTCCATGCCTGCCAGCTTTCGATGGGTTTCCCATCGGCGGTCAGCAGTTTGTCGTTTTCCTTCAAACCTGCTTTTTCGGCCGGACTATTGGCCAAGACTTTGCCGATGCGGTTAGTAATTCTAAAAGGCAAAAGGCCGATGTTGCCTTGGTTTTTCGCAACTTTACCTGCTTCAGGCGTGCCGGCAGCATCAATTATGCGGATAGCTTGGGTATTTGAGGCCGTCTGAACAGCGACTTTTACAGGGCCAGCTTCAAGGTTCAACACCATCTCGGTTTGCGCATCGCTCCAGTCTTTAACGGCGATTCCGTTGACCGATACAATTTTATCGCCTTCCTGAAAACCTGCTTTGGCGGCAATACTGGCAGGCTCGACCATGCCGACATAGGGGCGCAACTCGGTCACGCCGAAGGAAAAGCTCAAACCGTAAAGCAAAACGGCCAAAATCAAATTGGTCAAAGGACCGGCGGCGACAATGGCGATGCGCTTGGCCGGATGCTGCTTGTCAAAGGCGTACGGCAAATCTGCTTCTGCCACCTCGCCTTCGCGCGTATCGACCATTTTAACGTAACCGCCCAGCGGAATCAGGGCAAGACACCACTCGGTATCGCCGCGTTTTCGGGTGAAAAAGGGCTTACCGAAGCCGATGGAAAAGCGCACGACTTTAACGCCGCACCAGCGGGCAACAATATAGTGTCCGAACTCATGCAGGCTGACCAAAATCAGAATGGCGACGATAAAGGCTAAAAAGGTTTGCAAAAAAATCCCCTGAGTGGAATGTGATAATCAACGGATAAGGCCGTCTGAAAACCGATTATAAAGGCAGTTGTTCCATTTTGTCTGCCTAAATGCCAAGCGGTTGACGTTTCAGACGGCCTGTCATTAAAGCTTTATTGTTTGCCGATAAAGGCTTCTGCCTGCCTGCGTGTTTGCGCGTCTTGCGCCAGCAGGCCTTCGATATCATGATGGCTGTCTGAAAAATCTTGGGCAAGGCAGTGGGCAACGACTTTGGCAATATCGGTAAACTTAATACGTTTATCTAAAAAAGCGGCCACGGCAACTTCGTTGGCGGCGTTCAACACGCAAGGCGCGGCGCCGCCTGCATTCATGGCCTGATAGGCAAGTTTCAGACATGAGAAACGGTTAAAGTCAGGCTTTTGGAAGGTCAATGCGGACAATGCGCCGAAATCCAGTTCGCCCACGCCGGAGTTGATGCGTTCGGGCAGACCCAAGCAATAAGCAATCGGCGTACGCATATCAGGATTACCCAACTGCGCCAATACCGAACCATCTCGATAACGCACCATGCTGTGTATCACGGATTGCGGATGAATGACGACTTCCAGTTTTTCCGGCGGACAGTTAAACAGCCAATGCGCCTCAATCAACTCCAAGCCCTTATTCATCATTGACGCGGAATCGACGGAAATTTTGCGCCCCATGCTCCAATTCGGATGCTTGACCGCCTGCTCGGGCGTAATGCTGTCAAATGTACTTAAATCGGTATTAAGGAAGGGGCCGCCCGACGCGGTCAGGATAATCGAATTGATACCGTGCTCATTCAGACGGCCTGTGTAATCCCTTGGCAATACTTGGAAGATGGCGTTGTGTTCGCTGTCAATCGGCAAGACGGTGGCGCTGTTTTGACGGGCGGTTTCCATGAACAATGCGCCGGAAACCACCAGCGTTTCTTTGTTTGCCAGATAAATGGTTTTGCCTTTTTGAGCGGCGGCCAAAGCCGATGGCAAGCCGGCCGCGCCGACAATGGCACACATTACGCCGCTGACTTCATCAGCCGAAGCCACATCAATCAGGGCTTGAGAACCATATAAAACCTGCGTACTGATGCCTTCTTGTTTGAGTTTCTTTTCCAGCTCGGCGGCATGGTCGGCATCGCCGACAACGGCATATTCCGGACGGAACTGTTTGCATTGCGCCGCCAGCTTGTCCACCTGCCTATGCCCTGCCAGCGCGAACACGCGGAATTTTTCAGGATGGCGGGAGACAACGTCTAAAGTGCTTTCGCCTATGCTACCGGTACTGCCTAATATGGTCAGGACTTGTTGTGTCATGGTGTGTTCTTTGTGTGCTGTGCAAACGGTATTCATTGTGTTTGAAATAGATTTCTTTGCCGTTTCCAATTTTCAGACGGCCTTTTGCCTCCCGGCTGAAAAGGCCGTCTGAAAGAATTACTCAATGCCGTATTCGATGGTAACAACCAGTCGGACTTGTTTGCCGACAGTGCTTTTATCGTAAGAACCGCCGTACTCGTCGTCCTCGCTGCTGCCGGTGTCGGCATAGATATTGAACGAGCCTTGTGAAGCAGAACGCATGGCACCCACTTTGCCGCCGCCGGTTTTGGCAAATTCGGCCGCGCGTTTCTGCGCATCCTCAGTCGCCTGCGTAATCAAATCGCGTTTGATGGTTTCCAAATTGCCCAGCAAATATTGCGGATTGTCGAAGCGGATGAATTCGTTTTGCGCACGAAAGTTCAAAATGGCGCGCTGGGCGACTTGAATTTTGTCCAGTTTTTTGGTGTTGACCACAATATTGAGGTCGCCATCGTAGCCGTTGGGCGTGCGGGTTACGTTGCCCAGTTCGTCGCGGGTTTCATTGAAAACGCGCGACACTTCGGGCAGGCCCACTTTCATTTCAGCCGCCGCAAAGCCTTGCTCGCCCAAAAATTTAGACAGCTTCTTGCGTCTTGCCGTCAGCAAATCCAAAACTTCCTGGTAGCTCTCGCCGTGTGCGTTCACGCCCGTATTCCACGTCGCGCTGTCGGATTGGAAGTTTTTCTCCGCCAAACCTTTTACGGTAATCGTCCCCGGTTGGCGCAGATTCTTAAACTGCACGCCCAAAATAAACGCCGCAGCCATCAATCCCAGTGCCAACAATACGCCCAAGATCGATAAAGATGAAATCTGTTTTTGTTCGGACATAATCAGCTCCCCCAACCATGTGAGACAGGCGGTTTAAAACAAATATACAAAGGCGGCATAAATGCTGATAACGGCAATCAGACTGTCCACACGGTCGAA
>NZ_JBQCTZ010000108.1:0-12160 GCF_051963715.1 Neisseria sp. P0001.S005
GATTGGAGGAGAAAACAGCTGAAAACCCTTGTTTGGATTTCGGCTGTTGGAAGGAAAGGAATTTTGCAAAGGTCTCGAATAGTCTTTAACCAAGCACATACGCCCTGCGGCTGCCTATTTTTCCACCCTGCGGAAATGGTGCGGACGGAAGCCGAGCGCGGCTAGGGAAACGAAGTAGAGGCCACCGCCCAAGGCAATCAGGACGCAGAGTTGGCCTGCTTTTTTAAAGCCGCCGACGTGCACCCATTCAAACGGCAGATAATATTGCACCAGCCACAAACCGCCGCCCATGACGACCAAAGAGATGACCATTTTAACCAAAAACGCTGCCCAACCTTTTCCGGGGCGGTAGATGCCGTGTTTGCGCAAAAGGAAAAACAGCAAACCTGCATTCAGACACGCTCCCAAACCGATAGCGAGGGACAGGCCGACGTGTTTAAGCGGCGAAATGAAGGCAAGGTTCATCAACTGCGTGCAAATCAGCGTGAAAATAGCGACTTTAACGGGGGTTTTGATGTTTTGGCGTGCGTAGAAACCGGGTGCCAACACTTTAATCATAATCAGACCGATCAAGCCGAAGGAATAGGCAATCAGCGCGTGTTGGGTCATTTGCGCGTCGTGCAGCGTAAATTCACGGTACATGAACAAGGTTGTAACCAGAGGGAAAGACAACACGGCAAGGCCGACGGCGGCAGGCAGGGTCAGCAGCATACACAGGCGCAAACCCCAGTCGAGCAGGCCGGAAAACTGCTCGGTATCCTGACTGGCGGCGTGTTTGGACAAGGTAGGCAGCAAGATTGTACCGAGTGCTACGCCCAAAACGCCGGTCGGCAATTCCATCAGTCGGTCGGCGTAATACATCCATGACACGCTGCCGGACTGCAAAAATGAGGCAAAAATGGTGTTGATAACCAATGAAATCTGCGCCACGCTTACGCCCAAAATAGCCGGTGCCATCTGTTTCATCACGCGGTTGACCGCTGCGTCTTTAAAGCTGAGTTTGGGCATTTTCAAGAAGCCCAATTTTGCCAACCAAGGCAGTTGGAACACCAGCTGCAACACGCCGCCGACAAATACCGCCCACGCCAAAGCCATAACGGGCGGATCGAAATACGGTACAAAAAACAGGGAAAAGACGATAAAGGAAATGTTCAAAAATGTCGGCGTAAAGGCGGGAATGCCGAATTTATGATAGGAATTGAGTATCGAACCGACAAAAGACGACAAGGAAATCAAAAAGATATAAGGAAACGTCACCCGCAGCAGGTCGATGGAGAGCTGAAACTTATCAGCATCTTTGGCAAAACCGGGCGCGGAAACATAAATCACCCACGGCGCGGCGAGGATGCCCAGCGCGGTAACGATGACCAACACAAACGACAACATACCGGCCACATGACGCACAAACGCCTGCGTGGCTTCAGGAGAGCGGGTTTCTTTGTATTCCGCCAAAATCGGCACGAAGGCTTGGGCAAACGCGCCCTCTGCAAACACGCGCCGCAGCAGGTTGGGAAGTTTGAACGCTACAAAAAACGCATCTGTCGCCATGCCTGCACCAAACGCACGGGCAATAATCGTATCGCGCACAAAGCCCAAAATGCGCGACACCATCGTCAGGCTGCCAACCTTGGCCAAGGCTCCCAATAAATTCATGTATTTTCCTTACTTGTCTTTCAGGCCGTCTGAAAATCCGGCTTCCTCCAATACTGCCGCCGCTGCCAATGCCGCCGTATCTTTTTTCAACAGCAGATGCAAGGCGTGGAAATCCTGTTCCAACGCGGCCACGGCTTCAGGGCGGTCATACCAGTCTGCTACGGCCTGCGCCAGTTTTTCAGGGACGGCGTCGTGTTGCAGCAGCTCGGGAACGGCGGCTTTACCCAACAGAATATTGGGCAAACCGACATGCGGCACTTTGATTTTGCGTTTCACATACGCATAAGTCAGCGGCGAAATTTTGTAGCTGATGACCATAGGCCGCTTGCACAAGGCCACTTCCAAAGTCGCCGTACCACTGGTGACCAATACCACGTCGGCAGCGGTGCAAACCGTATCCGACTGCTTCTCGGTCAGCGTGATGGGAAGGGCAGCAAATTCAGGTTGCGCCAAAATTTCACTAATGCGTTTGCGCGTTGCGACCGTTGCCACAGGCAGCAAAAACTGTGCCTGCGGATAACGTTTCAGCAGCAATAAGGCCGTCTGAAAAAACACCGCCGCCATATAATCGATTTCGCTCACACGGCTGCCGGGCAATATGGCAAACACGGGCACGTCCGCAGGCACGCCCAGCTTCTGCCGCGCCGCCGCCCTATCCACTTCCACCGGCATGGTTTGCGCCATCGGATGGCCGACAAACTCGGCTCTGCCTCCGGCATCAATATAAAGCTGTGGCTCCATCGGAAACAGGCACAACACGCGGTTGACCTGATACACGATTTTATTGACCCGTTCGCGTCGCCACGCCCAAACCGACGGGCTGACGTAATGAATGGTATGAATGCCTGCCTGCTTGAGTTTTTCCGCCACGCCGAGATTAAAGTCCGGCGCATCGATGCCGATAAACACATCCGGCTTGAGGCGGAGCAAATCGTTCACCAGCCCTTTGCGGATTTTCAAAATCTGCGGCAGGCGTTTGATGACCTCAACAAAACCGCGCACCGCCAGCTTTTCCTGATCGTACAAACTCTCAAAACCCTCCGCCTTCATGCGCTCGCCGCCGATGCCGGTAAACCGCGCATTCGGGCAACGCGCCTTAATGGCACGGATTAAGTGTGCGCCAAGCAAGTCGCCGGAAGCTTCGCCTACGCTGATGGCGATAAGGGGGGAAGGATTGGAATTCATGTGTTGAGGTTTAAACGCTAAAAGATTTTGGGCAGACATTTGCCCGCCCGTTTTCAGACGGCATCGGCGGCAAACGGACAGGAAACCTGCCCTACTGCGCGGATTTTTGCAATCCAAAGGCCGTCTGAAAAAGTTTCAGACGGCCTTCAATCCATCCATCAACGGATAATGCCGCGTGTGGATTGTGCAAAAAAGTCTTTAAATACCGCCAATTCGCTTTGGGTTTCGGCACGTTTCAGAATGTCCGCCTTGGCTTCTTCAAACGGAATGCCGCGATGGTAAATGGTTTTATACGCATCTTTGACGGAGGCAATCTGTTCGGCAGTGAAACCGTTGCGGCGCATACCTTCGCTATTGAGGCCGGCCGGTTCGGCGCGGTAGCCTGCGGCCATGAAGTACGGCGGTACGTCTTTGTGTACGCCTGCGGCAAACGCGGTCATGGCGTAGTCGCCGATTTGGCAGAATTGGAACACCAGCGTGTAGCCGCCCAAGACGACATAGTCGCCGATGGTAACGTGGCCTGCGAGTGAGGCGTTGTTAGCGAAGATGGTATGGTTGCCGACCACGCAGTCATGGGCGAGGTGGCAGTAGGCCATAATCCAGTTGTCGTCGCCGATACGGGTTTCGCCGATGCCGGTAACCGTACCGAGGTTGAACGTCGTAAATTCGCGGATGGTGTTGCCGTTGCCGATAATCAGCTTGGTCGGCTCGTCGCGGTATTTTTTGTCCTGCGGAATTTCGCCGAGGCTGGCAAATTGGAAAATGCGGTTGTTTTCACCAATGGTCGTATGGCCGTTGATGACGACGTGCGGGCCGATTTCGGTATTCGCACCGATTTGCACATTGGGGCCGATGATGCTGTATGGGCCGACTTTGACGCTGGAGTCGAGTTCGGCTTTAGGGTCGATGACGGCGGTCGGATGAATAAGGGTCATGCTGTCTCCTTGCTGTCTGATACAGGTATTGCCTGCAAGATGCCGTTTGAACTTTCAGACGGCCTGTCCCATTCTTACACCACGCGTTTGGCGCACATAATCACGGCTTCAACGGCAACTTGGCCGTCGACTTTGGCAACGGCGTTGAATTTGCCGATACCGCGTTTGTTGGTCAACAGCTCGACTTCAAAAACCAGTTGGTCGCCGGGGATGACTTGGCGTTTGAAACGGGCGTCATCGATACCGGCGAAGAAGAAGAATTCGTTTTCTTTGCGACCGCCTTCGCTGAGGATGGCCAGTGTGCCGCACGCTTGCGCCATGGCTTCGATGATCAGCACGCCGGGCATCACGGGCAGGTCGGGAAAGTGGCCTTGGAACTGCGGCTCGTTCATGGTGACATTTTTAATTGCAGTCAGGGTTTTCATCGGTTCGAACGCAGTAATGCGGTCAAGTTGCAAAAACGGATAACGGTGTGGGATAAGTTTTTGAATGTCTTTGGCTTCGATCGGGAGTTGTACGTCCATGATGTTCGTCTTTCCTTGTTTGTATTGGGTTTAAACGTATTCGGATGCGGGGCGCGGACTGTTTGCGCCGCCTTTAGGCTTCGTCGCTGTCGGCAAGCTGTTTTTCCAGCGTTTTGAGGCGTTTGTTCATTTCGCTCAAACGGTGGATATAAACGGCATTGCGCGCCCAGTCTTTGTAGCCCGACATCGGGAAAATACCGGCCAAATGCTGGCCGCTTTCGGTAATGCTGTGGGTAACGGATGTACCGCCGCCGATGGTGGTTTTATCCGCGATTTCGATGTGTCCGACCGTGCCGACGCCGCCGCCGATAATGCAATAATTGCCGATGGTGACGCTGCCGGAAATGCCGGTTTTGGCGGCGATAACGGTGTGCGAACCGATTTTGCAGTTGTGGCCGATTTGGACTTGGTTGTCGATTTTGGTGCCGTTGCCGACGGTCGTGTCGCTCATTGCACCGCGGTCGATATTGGTGTTCGAACCGATTTCCACATCATCACCAAGCGTGACTGCGCCGGTTTGCGGAATTTTAAACCATGAATCGCCGGCGAAGGCCAAGCCGAAACCGTCCGCGCCGATGACTGCGCCGCTGTGGATTTCGACACGGTTGCCCAAAGTGCAGCCGTAATAGATGACGGCGTTGGGATGCAACACGACTTCATCGCCCAACGTGCAATCGTGTTGGACAACGGCATTGGCCAAAATACGGCAGCCTTCGCCCAATACGGCATTCGCGCCGATATAGGCATTCGCGCCGATTTCGCAGCTTGCCGGCACTTTGGCGCTTGCCTCGACAACGGCGGTTGGATGTACGCCGCCTTGAGCTTTGACAATCGGCGAGAACAATCGTGCCACTTTGGCAAAATAAAGATAAGGGTCGGCAGCCACAATCAGGTTGCGGCCTGCAAATTCGTCTGCGGCTTTCGGCGACACAATCACTGCACCTGCCCGGCTGTCGTGTACTTCGGCTTTGTATTTCGGGTTGGCCAAAAAGCTGATGTGTTCCGCCTGCGCCTGATCCAACGGACGGACGGCGGTAATGGCGATGTCTTCGCCTTTCCATTCGCCGCCGAGTTGGGAAACGATTTGGGACAGGGTGTATGCTTGTGAAGTCATGATAATCTGCCGTCAAGATGTCAGGCCGTCTGAAAGTTGCCGGTTTGGGTTTCAGACGGCCTTAGGTTTGTCTGTATGGTTGCATTCGCTGCCAAGCAGGGTCAGTGTGCGTTTAGGGCTTTGATAACGCTGTCGGTAATGTCGTAGCGGCCGTTGACGTAAATCACGTCCTGCAAGATGAAGTCGTAACCTTCTCGTTTGGCCAAATCGACGATGACGCGGTTGGCATTTTGCTGGAGCGCGGCGAATTCTTCATTGCGGCGCAGGTTGTAGTCTTCTGCCAACTCGGCCTGCTGCTTGCGGAATTTTTGTACCAGATTGCGCCATTTTTGGGTTTCCGCTTCCCTTTGGCTGTCGCTGAGCTTGTCGCTGCTCAGTTTTTGCTCCAAAGCCTCGCCTTCCTGCTGCAGCTTTTGCAAGGCGGTTTGACGGCTTTTAAACTCTTTTTCCAAAGTCATCTGAATGCTTTGCGCCTGCTTGGATTCCTGATAAACGCGCTCGGTATTGATAAAACCGATTTTCTGCACGCCATCCGCCGCCGCTTGCGGCAACAGCACGAAACCCGGCAGGGCTACGGCGAGGACACGGAGGGTGTCGGCTATTTTACTCATGATAAAAATCCTTGCTTGAAAACAAACGGGCGGTTTGCAATAAGCTTGCCGCCAATCTGCCATGAGGCCGTCTGAAACGGACAAACCCGGTTTCAGACGGCCTAAACATCATCAGAATGTCGTACCGAGTTGGAATTGGAAGCGTTGGATTTCGTCGCCTTCTTTTTTCTTAATCGGATAAGCATAGCTGAACTTCATCGGACCCAGCGGAGAGAGCCAAGTCACGGCAGCACCGGCAGAGTAACGCAATTCGTTTTTGAATGTCGATTTGTGCGTTGTGCCTACGCCATACACGTTTTGGAGTGCGCCATTGGTGTAATAAGTATTGTTGTGGCTGTCGTTGTAAGTTTTGTCATCCCACACGCTGCCCGCATCGGCAAAAAGGCTCAGACGGACGGTACGCGAGTCTTTAATGCCCGGCATCGGGAAGAGCAACTCTGCGGAGACGTTGGCTTTTTTGTTACCGCCGTAGCTGATTTTCTCGCCGTATTCGTCATAGACTTTCGGGCCCAGCGTACCGCTTTCAAAGCCGCGGACGGAGCCTAAGCCGCCGCCGTAGAAGTTTTCAAAGAACGGCATGGTTTTGGTTTTGCCGTAGCCGTTGCCATAACCGACTTCGCCACCCAGCATCAACGTGAAATCTTTGCTCAACGGGAAGAACCAAGTTTGGTTGTGGGTCAGGGTGTAGTATTGCAGGTCGCTGCCCGGCAAGGCGATTTCGCCGTTTACGCCGGTCAGGTAACCGCGGGTCGGCCACAAGGCATTGTCAGTTTTGTTGCGACCCCAGCCGATGGTACCTTTGTACAACCAGCCTTTGAAGTTACCCACGCCGTTACCGTCGCCTTTGCCGTATTGCTTGATAAAGTCGGCATAGCGTTTAGGCGCGCCTTTGTAGGTGTTCACGGTCAGACGCTCTGCGGCCAAACCGAAGTTTACACGGTCATATTCGGTAACCGGAATACCGATACGCAAACCGCCGCCGAAAGTCGTGGTTTTATACTGTTTCGCG
This sequence comes from Neisseria sp. P0001.S005, assembly GCF_051963715.1. Taxonomy (NCBI): domain Bacteria; kingdom Pseudomonadati; phylum Pseudomonadota; class Betaproteobacteria; order Neisseriales; family Neisseriaceae; genus Neisseria; species Neisseria sp. P0001.S005. The sequence goes on from NZ_JBQCTZ010000108.1 coordinate 7,032, forward strand.
CTGGAAGAAGCTTTACGCGGGTCGTAAGTCTTGCCGTAAAGGTCGTAGCCCAAGCTTACGCCGTCAGGTGTGAAGTATGGGTCGGTAAACGACAATGAGCCGTTTACTGTGGTTTTACTGCGGGAAGCACGCAAGGCAACGGATTTACCCGTGCCGAACAGGTTGTCTTGAGCCACGCCGGCAGACATTACCAAACCGGTATCCTGAACCCAACCTGCGCTCAAGTCGAGCGAGCCGGTAGAACGTTCGGTCAGGCTCATGTTCAGGTCAACTTGGTCAGGCGTATTGGCCACAGGAACCGCATCAAATTGAACGTTGTCGAAGTAGCCCAACAACTCAACGCGCTCTTTAGAACGTTGCAGTTTGGCAGAGTCGTAAGGCGCCGATTCCATTTGGCGCAACTCGCGGCGGATAACTTCGTCACGGGTTTTGTTGTTGCCGGTAATGTTGATTTCGTTTACATAGATTTTGCGGCCCGGTTGTACAGTCAACACAAAATCAACAGTATGCGTTTCGGCATTTGGAATCGGTTGGACATTGATTTCGCTGAATGCGTAACCTGCCTGACCCATGCGATTTTGGATGGCTTCGAGCGAATTAGACATTTGCGCGCGCTCGTACCATTTGCCCGGCTTCATGGTCAGCAGTTTTTCCAAATCTTCTTTCGGCACTTCCAGCGTATCGCCTTCGATGCGTACATTACCCCAACGGAAGCGGTCGCCTTCGCTGACGGTTACTTTAATGGTTTGCTTAGTTTTGTCTTCGTTGGTTTGGATGTCGGTATCCAAAATACGGAAGTTGAAGTAGCCGTTGTTTTGGTAGTAATTGGTGATTTTTTCCATGTCCTGAGCAAATTTTTGCTCATTGAACTGGTTGCTCTTGGTGATCCAAGTCCACATGCCGCCTTCGCTCAGGGACATTTGTTTCATCAGACGGCGGTCGGAATAAACTTCGTTGCCTTCAAATGAAATATCGGTAATCTTGGTAGATTTGCCCTCTTCGATGGCAATATCAATAGACACGCGGTTGCGGGCGAGTTTGGTTACGGTCGGAGTGATTTGGACAGACTGTTTGCCACGGCTCAAATACTCTTCTTTCAAACCGGCAACGGCTTGGTTCAGCGTTGCTTGGTTGAAGTATTGGGATTGCGACAAACCGAAGGCTTCAAGGTTTTTCTTGATGGCATCGTTTTGCAGCATTTTTGCGCCGGTAATATTGAGCGAGCTGATGGTCGGACGCTCAATCACGGTCAACAGGACTTGATTGTCCATGGTTTCGACGCGTACGTCGTCAAAGAAACCGGTTGCGTAGAGTTTTTTGATGATTTCTTCACTGCGCGCATCATTGAAATTATCACCGACTTTAACGGGTAGGTAGTTGAAGACGGTACTCGGCTCGGTGCGTTGCAGGCCTTCGATGCGGATGTCCTGAATGGTAAAGTCAGCCAATGCCATTGGCGACAGGCTCAATACCATTAAAGCGGAAGCAATCTGGTTCAGTTTCATAAATTATCCAAACAAACGGTTGATGTCATTAAAGAAAGCCACAGCCATCATCAAAAGCATGGCTGCCAGTCCGAAGCGCAGGCCGACTGCCTGTATGCGCTCGCTCAAAGGCTTTCCGCGTATCCATTCGGCGGTATAGAAAACCAAATGTCCGCCGTCTAAAACGGGTACGGGCAAAAGGTTCAACACGCCTAAGCTGATGCTGACCAAGGCCAGAAATTCGAGGTAGCTCTGCAACCCGAGTTTGGCGGATTGTCCGGCGACATCGGCAATGGTCAGGGGGCCGGAAATATGGTTCAAAGAGGCATTGCCTGTAACCAGTTTTCCGAAAAATTTGAGGGTCGTCCACGAATAGTTAACGGTTTTGTTCCAACCCAATTCAAAGGCTTGGGCAACGGAAGGCGTATAACGGTAGCGGATGGTTTTATCCCACTCTTTATCCGCCTGGGCGGCAAGCCCTACTCTACCCACCAGCACGCCAGCCGACTGCTCGACGCTGTCCGGCCGGATAGCGGTCGCCAGCACTTTGCCGTCGCGCTCGTAAGTCAGTTCGATTCGTTTGCCGGGGCTGGCGCGGAAGAGTTCCGTCCATGCCTGCCAGCTTTCGATGGGCTTCCCATCGGCGGTCAGCAGTTTGTCGTTTTCCTTCAAACCTGCTTTTTCGGCCGGACTTTTGGCCAAGACTTTGCCGATGCGGTTAGTAATTCTAAAAGGCAAAAGGCCGATGTTGCCTTGGTTTTTCGCAACTTTACCTGCTTCAGGCGTGCCGGCGGCATCAATTATGCGGATGGCTTGGGTATTGGAGGCTGTCTGAACAGCAACTTTTACAGGGCCGGCTTCAAGGTTCAACACCATCTCGGTTTGCGCATCGCTCCAGTCTTTAACGGCGATTCCGTTGACCGATACAATCTTATCGCCTGCCTGAAAACCTGCTTTGGAGGCAATACTGGCAGGCTCGACCATGCCGACATAGGGGCGCAACTCGGTTACGCCGAAGGAAAAGCTCAAACCGTAAAGCAAAACGGCCAAAATCAAATTGGTCAAAGGGCCGGCGGCAACAATGGCGATGCGCTTGACCGGATGCTGTTTGTCAAAAGCGTAGGGCAAATCTGCTTCTGCTACCTCACCTTCGCGCGTATCGACCATTTTAACGTAACCGCCCAGCGGAATCGGAGCAAGACACCACTCGGTATCGCCGCGCTTTCGGGTGAAAAAGGGCTTACCGAAGCCGACGGAAAAGCGCACGACTTTAACGCCGCACCAGCGGGCAACAATATAGTGTCCGAACTCATGCAGGCTGACCAAAATCAGAATGGCGACGATAAAGGCTAAAAAGGTTTGCAAAAAAATCCCCTGAGTGGAATGTGATCATCAACGGATAAGGCCGTCAGAAAACCGATTATAAAGGCAGTTGTTCCATTTTGTCTGCCTAAATGCCAAGCGGTTGACGTTTCAGACGGCCTGTCATTGAAGCTTTATTGTTTGCCGATAAAGTCTTCTGCCTGCCTGCGTGTTTGCGCGTCTTGCGCCAGCAGGCCTTCAATATCATGATGGCCGTCTGAAAAATCTTGGGCAAGGCAGTGGGCAACGACTTTGGCAATATCGGTAAACTTAATGCGTTTATCTAAAAAAGCGGCCACGGCAACTTCGTTGGCAGCGTTCAACACGCAAGGCGCGGCACCGCCTGCATTCATGGCCTGATAGGCAAGTTTCAAACATGGGAAACGGTCAAAGTCAGGTTTTTGGAAGGTCAATGCGGACAATGCGCCGAAATCCAGCTCACCCACGCCGGAATCGATGCGTTCGGGCAGACCCAAGCAATAAGCAATCGGCGTACGCATATCAGGATTACCCAACTGCGCCAATACCGAACCATCTCGATAACGCACCATGCTGTGTATCACGGATTGCGGATGAATGACGACTTCCAATTTTTCCGGCGGACAGTTAAACAGCCAATGCGCCTCAATCAACTCCAAGCCCTTATTCATCATTGATGCGGAATCGACGGAAATTTTGCGGCCCATGCTCCAATTTGGATGCTTGACCGCCTGCTCGGGCGTAATACTGTCAAATGTACTTAAATCAGTGTTAAGGAAGGGTCCGCCCGATGCGGTCAGGATAATCGAATTGATACCGTGCTCATTCAGACGGCCTGTGTAATCCCTTGGCAATACTTGGAAGATGGCGTTGTGTTCGCTGTCAATCGGCAAGACGGTGGCGCCGTTTTGACGGGCGGCTTCCATGAACAATGCGCCGGAAACCACTAGCGTTTCTTTGTTTGCTAGATAAATGGTTTTGCCTTTTTGAGCGGCGGCCAAAGCCGACGGCAAACCGGCCGCGCCGACAATGGCACACATCACGCCGCTGACTTCATCAGCCGAAGCCACATCAATCAGGGCTTGAGCGCCATATAAAACCTGCGTATCGATGCCTTCTTGTTTGAGTTTCTTTTCCAGCTCGGCCGCATGACCAGCATCGCCGACAACGGCATATTCCGGACGGAACTGTTTGCATTGCGCCACCAGCTTGTCCACCTGCCTATGCCCTGCCAGTGCGAACACGCGGAATTTTTCGGGATGGCGGGAAACAACGTCTAAAGTGCTTTCGCCTATGCTGCCGGTACTGCCTAATATGGTCAGAACTTGTTGTGTCATGGTGTGTTCTTTAGTGTGCTGTGCAAACGGTATTCATTGTGTTTGAAATAAATTTCTTTGCCGTTTCCAATTTTCAGACGGCCTTTTGCCTCCCAGCTGAAAAGGCCGTCTGAACGAATTACTCAATGCCGTATTCGATGGTAACAACCAGTCGGACTTGTTTGCCGACGGTACTTTTATCGTAAGAACCGCCGTATTCATCATCCTCGCTGCTGCCGGTGTCGGCATAGATGTTGAACGAGCCTTGCGAAGCAGAACGCATGGCGCCCACTTTGCCGCCGCCGGTTTTGGCAAATTCGGCCGCGCGTTTCTGTGCATCCTCAGTCGCCTGCGTAATCAAATCGCGTTTGATGGTTTCCAAATTGCCCAGCAAATATTGCGGATTGTCGAAGCGGATAAATTCGTTTTGCGCACGGAAATTCAAAATGGCGCGCTGGGCGGCTTGGATTTTGTCCAGTTTTTTGGTGTTGACCACAATATTGAGGTCGCCATCGTAGCCGTTGGGCGTGCGGGTTACGTTGCCCAGTTCGTCTCGGGTTTCATTGAAAACGCGCGACACTTCAGGCAGGCCCACTTTCATTTCAGCCGCCGCAAAACCTTGCTCGCCCAAAAACTTAGACAGCTTCTTGCGTCTTGCCGTCAACAGATCCAAAACTTCCTGATAGCTCTCGCCGTGTGCATTTACGCCCGTATTCCACGTTGCGCTGTCGGATTGAAAGTTTTTCTCCGCCAAACCTTTTACGGTAATCGTCCCCGGTTGGCGCAGATTCTTAAACTGCACGCCTAAAATAAACGCCGCAGCCATCAATCCCAATGCCAACAATACGCCCAAGATCGATAAAGATGAAATCTGTTTTTGTTCGGACATAATCAGCTCCCACAACCATGTAAGACAGGCGGTTTAAAACAAATATACAAAGGCGGCATAAATGCTGATAACGGCAATCAGACTGTCCACACGGTCGAA
>NZ_JBQCTZ010000109.1:0-11886 GCF_051963715.1 Neisseria sp. P0001.S005
TCAAACGGGTTCATCGACATTTTGACATTACCGATATCCACATCGGAACCATCGGCTTTCACACGAACTTTGACGTTATAGTCCACTACGCGCTTTACTGCGACCAGTGCTTTCATTCAATTCTCCTAAAAAGAATGTCCATCAAATCTAGCATACTGCTTTTGATACATTCTTTATATAAAATCCAATTCGGTTTTCACCAACATGATAAAACCAAATTTGTATAAATCTTGGTAAATAGAGCGGAATTATATCATTTCTAAAGCATTTACTCAGAAAATAAATCCAACTCCCCAGCAATTATTTACCGTATGCTGCAACACAATCCATCAAGGTTTGATAAACCTCGTCAATATTGGGAATTTGAGCAATACCGCCTAAATTTTTTGCATAAGCCGAAACTTGAACGCCGGTCTTGGCCGGATCTGTATCTGTATAAATTCCTACAACAGGCTTTTCCAGCGCATTGGCAAGATGCAGCAGTCCGGTATCTACGCCAATAATACCCTCTGCGTTTTTCAATAAAAATGCAGCCTGTAATAAATTCATTTTGTCGCAAACCGAAGCAAACGATAAATCGCTTGCAATCTGTTCGGCACGCATTTTTTCGGTTTCATTTCCCCACGGCAGATACACATTGCAGTGTTGTTCTTCATTCAACTTTTTCAATAATGCACGCCAGTGTTCTACCGGCCATAATTTACTATCGCGACTGGTTGCATGCAAAGCAACGTAATAAGGGGATTGCAAATTTTTCAGACGGCCTGATTCAGGAACCGACAAACCAAATACCTGCGTTTCAGGCATTGTATAACCAAATACTTGGGCGAATAATTCACGGTTTCGCCAGACCGCATTTTTGCCTTTCGGTACGGCAAACGTTTTACTGTATGCAAGGGCAGCCAAACTTTCACGCGCGCTGTGTTTATCCAAACCGTAAATAGGGGATTTCGCCATTTTGGCAAAGCATGCGCTTTTAATCAGTCCTTGGCTATCTAAAACAAAATCAAAAGATTCAGCCTGTAAATCCATTTTCAGACGGCCTATTTCACGCCACGTTTCAGCCTGAAAAAGGTGTTTGCGCCACTGCCGCCATTTCATTACATGAACCTTTTTGACAAAAGGATGCAAGCGGGTAATATCTGCAAACCCTGCCTCACACAACCAATGGAGCTCTACCTCAGGACATTGTCGCGCCAAATCTTCAACTGCAGGCAACGTATGAATTAAATCGCCCATACTGGACAAGCGGACAAGTAAAATCTTCATATTTTGAAAAATGTTTCACGTGAAACAACAGAATTTAAAATATAATTTACTGATTATTAATGTATTTTTTTATTTCTTCGGCGTTTTCTAAAACAATAGCCCCGGCAGAATGCATTTCCTGCCATGCTGATTCAACCGTTTCAGGAGCAATGCCGCGGCAAGCCGCCTGATTGACGATGACTTTCCAAGCCCCGCCTTTAAGCAACTGTAAAACCGTTGTCTTTACACAATAATCCGTTGCCAAACCGCCGACAATGACTGTATCTGCATTTTGACAGCGCAACCATTCGATCAAACCTGTACTCAGCTTTTCCTCAATATCGTGAAAACATGCGCCGTAGGGGTGTAATTCAGGATCAACGCCTTTCCAAACGCAATAATCGTATTCTTTGGCTGAAGGCAGGCCATCCAACAATTCATAGCCATATGTTCCAACCATCGCATGCGACACCCAAGTCAAATCCGCATCGGGCAAACCCGTCAGTTTCAACATATCAACAGGATTATCCACAAGCCATTTTGCCGCGGCATGATGCGCATCTTTCGTCATAACGCGTAAATCCGCCAATGCAGCTTGGGCATTGAGTTCATCCGCAATCAGATGACCTTCGGCAACAGGCAATTCCTTCGGGCACAAAGGTGTAAACGTTTTTTGTGCATCTACATCGATAGAAACAATCATGGATTAATATAACCTATTGAATTTATTTTATATAATTTAAATTACACATTTATTGCCAATGTACGGACATTTGGAATAAACGCTTTGTATTATAACAAATTACTACCGCAAAATGTGGGAAAACATCTGTGATATGATGACAGTTTACACAGAATATTTATCCACAAATTATGTCCTATTCGATTACGCCTATTGCAACCGTTCATTCCCCCTACAAACAAAAATTCGGCATTGCCCGCCAACCCAGTTTGGTTCCTGCAGCAAAAATTTGCATTGAACTCACTCCTGAATTTACCGCAGACAGCGTTCGGGGCTTGGAAGATTTTGACTATGTGTGGATAAGTTTTATTTTCCACGGCGTATTGGATGAAGGTTGGGCGCAAATGGTGCGTCCGCCACGACTTGGAGGCAAACAAAAAATGGGCGTATTTGCCACGCGTAGCCCGCACCGCCCCAATCATCTCGGTTTATCCCTGCTGAAACTCGAACGCATCGAAACAGGCAAACCTGTCCGCATCTATTGCAGCGGCGCAGACCTATTAGACGGTACTCCGGTAGTGGATATCAAACCCTACATCCCGTTTGTCGAATCCAAACCTGACGCATCATCAGGCTTTGTCAGCGGCAAACCTGAAGAATTGAACGTTGTCTGGGCAGAAAGTACGCTTGCAGAACATTTATCCACAGAAGAAAAACATCTCATTGAGCAAAGCATCGCCCAAGATCCTCGCCCTGCCTATCAAGATATTCCCGAACGGGTTTATGTAATGAATATTGCGGATTATGAAGTGCAGTTTAGGATAGAAAACAAATGTGCCACAGTGATTAAACTATCCACAATCTGATTGCAAATTGAATCTATCTACACACAAAAGGCCGTCTGAAATGTTCAGACGGCCTTTTAATTATCCACAGACTGATTGATTCAGCCCGTTATTTTTTAGATTTTGCTGGCAAAAAATTCCAAGGTACGAACCAATTGGCAAGTGTAAGACATTTCATTGTCGTACCAAGCAACGGTTTTTACCAATTGTTTGTCGCCAACTGTCATCACGCGGGTTTGAGTCGCATCGAAAAGTGAGCCGTACTCGATACCGATGACGTCGGAAGAAACAATTTGATCTTCAGTGTAGCCTAAAGCATCGTTGGCGGCAGCTTTCATGGCTGCATTGATTTCTTCTTTGGTAACAGGGCGTTCGAGAATAGAAACCAGTTCGGTCAAAGAGCCGGTAGCAACAGGAACGCGTTGGGCAGAACCATCAAGTTTACCGTTCAATTCAGGGATAACCAAGCCAATGGCTTTAGCGGCACCAGTGCTGTTCGGTACGATATTCAAGGCAGCGGCACGGGCGCGGCGGAAGTCGCCTTTGCGGTGTGGCGCGTCAAGGGTGTTTTGGTCGCCGGTATAGGCATGGATGGTAGTCATCAAGCCTTCGACAATACCGAATTCTTTTTGTAATACCGCAGCCATAGGAGCCAGGCAGTTAGTCGTACAAGAAGCGGCGGAGATGACGGTTTCGCTACCATCCAAAATATCTTGGTTTACGCCGTATACAACGGTTTTCACATCATTGCCGCCAGGAGCCGAAATCACAACTTTGCGCGCACCGGCACGGATATGGGCTTCCGCTTTGGTTTTATTGGTAAAGAAACCAGTACATTCGAGGACGACGTCCACACCCAGCTCGCCCCAAGGCAATTCTTCAGGATTAGGATTGGCAAATACTTTGATTTCTTTGCCGTTCACAACAATCGCATCATCTTTCAATTCGGCAGAGCCTTCAAAGCGGCCTTGAGTACTGTCGTATTTGAAGAGGTGCAACAGCATGTCTGCAGGAGTCAAGTCGTTAACAGCAACGACTTCGATACCTTGGGCTTTTTCAATTTGACGCAATGCCAGACGACCGATACGGCCAAAACCATTAATCGCTACTTTAATACTCATTTTGCTACTCCTATTAGATGGAATGGGAAAAATTTTTCAGTAAGTCCATTGTATCCTGAAATAAAATTACTTTCTAGGATTACAGATGATTACTTTTAAGTTGTTTGATTTAAATAAAGAAAACATGAAATTCTTGTTTGTAGGAAAATATCAGGCAAATCAGATCAGTCCTACCTTTTGATATTTTATTTCATAAAAACCTTTTTCCAATCTTAAAAGTTTCATAAGTTTATGGAAATCATAAACTTAGTTCTATTTCCTCCGTATTTTGCCATTTTTGTGTTGATAATTCAGTGTTTTCTTCAAATCATAATATTTTAATTCTTAAAATGATGATTTTGATGAAGAACCAAACTATCTGTAGATAACGGAATAATTTTCTTTAAAACCAATTTGATAGTTACTTTTTATCTTTGAGGCCAACCCCAACTGAATACCGGAATAAAAAAGGATAGAATCTTAGTTCTTCTATTTTTCTGTGGATAAAAACCAAATTACCCACTTCAATTTCACATACTATTGTGGATAATTTAAATCTAGAGGTTTCTCTCGCAAAACATCCATATTGGCAAATACTATTAAAAATGATAGCTTGTTTTTTCCTTTTTAACGTATCATTTGTCCATCAGACTTTTTAAAAGGAAGCAATTATGCTACAACGGACTTTAGCCAAATCAGTAAGCGTTACCGGCGTCGGCCTGCATTCGGGCGAAAGGGTCGCTCTGACTTTGCATCCTGCCGAAGAAAACAGCGGTATTTCGTTCCGCCGTACTGATTTAAGTGGAGAAATGGGCGAAGTAATCAAATTGAATCCTTATTTGATTAACGATACCCGCCTCTCTTCAACCATCGTTACCAATAAAGGCGTGCGCATCGGTACGATTGAACATATTATGTCGGCTCTGTCTGCCTACGGCATCGACAATGCTTTGATTGAATTGAACGCGCCTGAAATTCCGATTATGGACGGCTCCAGCCTGCCGTTTATTTACCTTTTACAAGATGCAGGCGTGGTAGATCAAAAAGCCCAAAAACGTTTTTTGAGAATCCTCAAACCCGTTGAAATCAAAGAAACCGGAAAATGGGTGCGCTTTACGCCTTATGACGGCTTTAAAGTTAATTTAACCATCGAATTTGACCATCCCGTATTCAACCGCAGCGCACCTACTTTCGAGATTGATTTTGCAGGAAAATCCTATATCGATGAGATTGCCCGCGCCCGTACCTTCGGTTTTATGCACGAAGTGGAAATGATGCGCGCCCATAATCTCGGACTGGGCGGCAATTTGAACAACGCCATCGTGATTGACGACATGGATGTTTTGAATCCGGAAGGTTTGCGCTATCCCGATGAATTTGTTCGCCACAAAATCCTGGATGCGATTGGCGATTTGTACATTGTCGGCCATCCGATTATCGGTGCATTTGAAGGTTACAAATCAGGCCATGCCATCAATAATGCGCTGTTGCGTGCCGTTTTGGCAGATGAAAGCGCTTACGAATGGGTTGAGTTTGCCGATGATGAAGACTTGCCTAGTGCTTTTCACGAGCTGCCGGCAGTCTGATAGAGAATAGACAAAACAGTCCAATAAAAAGGCCGTCTGAACCTTTCAGACGGCCTAAATCATGTTGTTTTCCACAAGTAATTATCCACATATTTATCCCTTTTATCTTATTGAAAAATAGAAATATTAAATTTTAACGTTATTCTTATACACATCTTATCCATATATTTTCCCAAACTAAAAAGGCCGTCTGAAACGAAGCTGTTCAGACGGCCTTTTTCATGTCAACCGACAAAATCAATCGCCCATGACTTTGCCTTCGCGGCGCGGGTCAGCACCACCAAGCAAACCGTCTTTGCCGATCACAATGCCTTGTACGCCGGAATTCAAATCACGGATTTGGACTTTGTAGCCCAGTTTTTCCAACGCAGCCGCTTTATCCGCAGCCGCTGTTTTATCCTCAATCTCATACTGGCTGCCGCGATTGAGCATATTCGGCAGTGAAATTGCCGTCTGAATGTCCATACCCCAGTCGATATGCGCCACCAGTGTTTTAGCGACGAAACCGATAATGCGGCTGCCGCCCGGCGAACCGACCGCCATATAAGGTTTTCCTTCTTTCATCACAATGGTCGGTGCCATCGAAGAACGCGGACGTTTTCCACCGGCAACGCTGTTTGCCACCGTTTTACCGTCTTCTCTGACAGGGTTGAAGGCAAAATCGGTTAATTCGTTGTTAAGCAGATAGCCGTTTGCCATCAGCCCCGAACCAAAGGCATTTTCAATCGAAGTCGTCATCGATACAACGTTGCCGTCTTTATCCACAACCACCAAATGACTGGTGGACGGCAGCTCGACCGCCATGCCCTGCGCGTATGCCTTGCCAAACTTGCCTGCCTGAATAATTTCCAATGCCTTGTCAGCTTTGCGGATTTCTTCGGCACGCGGTTTCAAATAAGCTTGAGAAATCATGGCACGGGTCGGAACGTTCACAAACTTGGGATCGCCGACATAATAATCACGGTCGGCAAACGCAATCCGCGATGCATCGCCTATCCAGCGCCAACTGTGGATATTTTCCGTACCCAACGCCTTCATATCCTGATTCTGCAATACGCCCAAAATCTCGCCCAAAGCAATCGCGCCCGAACTTGGCGCGCCCATGCCGCAGACTTCATATTCACGATACGGCGCGCAAACCGGCTTACGCTCGATAACTTGATAGTTTTTCAAATCCGCCATGCTGATTTTGCCGGGATTATCCACGGCGCCGGTAACGGCACGGACAATATTCTGTGCCTGCGCCCCCTGATAAAACGGCGCACTGCCTTTTTCTGCCAACAGGCGTACGGAGCGGGCAAATTCAGGGTTTTTCAACACCGTTCCCGCTGCCAAAGGCTTGTCGTCGGGCAGGAAATACACGGCGGTTTGCGGATAACGTTTCAAAGGCTCCAGATTCTGCTCGATGGATTTCGCCATGCGTGGTGAAACGGTAAAGCCTTGTTCCGCCAAAGCAATCGGTTTGTCAAACAGACTTGCCCAAGGCAATTTGCCGTAACGCTTGTGGACATCTTCCAGCAGCTTCGGAATCCCCGGCACGCCGACCGAACGGCCGCCGACCACTGCGTTCATAAAGCCCATCGGCTTGCCGTTTTCATCCAAGAAAAGCGCCGGCGTTGCCGCTTTCGGCGCCGTTTCGCGGGCATCAAACGTCGTCAGCTTTTTCGCCTTATTGTCCCAATACACCAAAAACGCGCCGCCACCCAAACCGGAAGACTGCGGCTCGGTCAGTCCCAAGGTCGTCTGCATAGCGATCATCGCATCTATCGCGCTGCCGCCGCGTTTCAAAACCTCGTATCCTGCCTCGGTTGCCAACGGATTGGCAGACGCTGCCATATAATGCTTGGCGCGGATCAATTTCTGCTCGGTCAGCCCCGTTCCTTGTTCCGGCGCATGGTTATCCACAGATACGGAGGGCAGGGTAACTTGAGGCTTTTGAACCGGCTGTTGCGCACAAGCAGCTAAGACCAAAACAGGTAATAATTTAATACCAAAGGAAAATTTCATATTCACTCCATTAATTTAAATATTTTCAGACGGCCTTTTCCCAACTTGAACAAGAGGGAATATGAAAATATTCAGAAATAAAAAACCATTTGACTATTTCCCTACTCAATCAGTTCCGATTGGAGAAGTATAAAAAAGCTAGGATTGTGCACAGGTGAAAATTTATCCACAGAATGAAGCAGCAGAAAAATTTTATCCACATATGCAAACAAGACCGGCCATACTTTATCCTCATCAAAAAATATCAGCTAAGTATTTGAAAATTTGTTTTAATCAAAGTTATCAACAAGGTGTGGCAACACTCAATATCATCTTCTATTTATTATTTAAAATCTTATTTATAGTTTGTTTTCCCAAAGGCAAAGGCCGTCTGAAACGTAAAGGCATCTTTTCAAAAAATTAAAAAGTTAAGGATTGTTAAAAACGTGTAAATCAGCTAGAGTTACGCTTGATAAAATTAATCAATAACGGAGTTTCACGAAATGAAAGGCGACATTGGCGTAATCGGCCTTGCCGTAATGGGGCAAAACCTGATTCTCAACATGAACGACAACGGCTTTAAAGTTGTCGCATACAACCGTACGACCAGCAAAGTAGATGATTTTTTAAACGGTGCAGCCAAAAATACCAATATTATTGGTGCATATTCACTGCAAGATCTAGTTGATAAATTAGAAAAACCGCGCAAAATCATGATGATGGTTCGCGCCGGTTCTGTCGTGGACGATTTTATCGAGCAACTTGTCCCGCTTTTGGACGAAGGCGACATTATTATTGACGGCGGCAATGCCAATTATCCCGATTCCACCCGCCGCACGCACAAGCTGGCGGCAAAAGGCATCCGCTTTATCGGCGCGGGCGTTTCCGGTGGCGAAGAAGGCGCGCGTCACGGCCCGTCCATCATGCCCGGTGGCGACGAAGCCGCATGGCCTGCCGTTAAGCCGATTTTCCAAGCCATCTCCGCCAAAACGCCTCAAGGCGAGCCTTGCTGCGACTGGGTCGGCCGCGACGGCGCGGGCCATTTCGTCAAAATGGTGCACAACGGCATCGAATACGGCGATATGCAGTTGATTTGCGAAGCCTACCAATTCATGAAAGACGGCTTGGGCCTGTCTTATGACGAAATGCACCAAATCTTCAACGAGTGGAACAAAACCGAGCTGGATTCCTACCTGATTGAAATCACCGCCGCGATTTTGGGCTACAAAGATGAAAACGGCGAACCTTTGGTCGAAAAAATCCTTGATACTGCCGGTCAAAAAGGCACGGGCAAATGGACCGGCATCAACGCCCTCGATTTGGGTATTCCGCTGACACTGATTTCCGAAGCCGTGTTTGCACGTTGCGTATCCGCGTTTAAAGACCAACGTGTCCAAGCAAACAGCCTGTTTGGCAAAACCATTACCCCGATTGAAGGCGACAAAGCCGCATGGGTGGATGCGTTGCGCCAAGCCCTGTTGGCATCCAAAATCATTTCCTACGCACAAGGCTTCATGCTCATCCGTGAAGCCAGTGAAAACAACGATTGGGCATTGAATTACGGCAACACCGCCCTCTTGTGGCGCGAAGGCTGCATTATCCGCAGCGCCTTCTTGGGCAACATCCGCGACGCATACGAAGCCAATCCCGATTTGGTCTTCTTGGGTTCCGATCCTTATTTCAAAGGCGTATTGGAAACCTGTCTGCCTGCATGGCGTAAAGTGGTCGCCAAAGCGATCGAGTGCGGTATTCCGATGCCTTGCATGGCTTCTGCCATTACCTTCCTTGACGGCTACACTTCTGAGCGTTTGCCTGCCAACCTGCTGCAAGCGCAACGCGACTACTTCGGCGCGCACACCTACGAGCGTACCGACAAACCGCGCGGCGAGTTCTTCCATACCAACTGGACAGGTAAGGGCGGCGATACCGCTTCAACCACATACGATATCTAATTTGCCCAGGCAAACAAAAGGCCGTCTGAGTATTTCAGACGGCCTTTTTATAGGGTTATCCACAATGAAGAATGAAACGATTTAAAGTATTTGATAGATAACTTTATGAAATAAATAAAGATTAATAAAGGCCATCTGAATATTTCAGACGGCCTTTAAAATTGTTCACAACCTTATCAACAGGTTTTCCATAGATTAAACCAGATTTTGCGGATTGCCGACCACGAAGCGGTTGATGTTGTCCAAAAGGATGTCAAACAGGCGGTTGGCAGCCTCTTGGCTTGCCCATGCAATGTGTGGCGTGACGATGAGGTTGGGCAGTCGGGCTTTCAGCAGAGGATTGCCGTCGCGTGGTGGCTCTTGTGTCAACACGTCAAAACCTGCCCCGCCGATTTGGCCGTATTTCAACGCCGCAACCAAAGCGGCTTCATCAACCAGGCCGCCGCGCCCGCAGTTGATGAGGATGGCGCCGGGTTTCATTTGCTGCAATTCGGCTTCGCCTATCATGTTGGCCGTTTGCGGCGTGAGCGGGCAATTAAGCGACACGACATCGGCGGAGCAGATGGCTTCGTCAAAGGAAACATAGCCGTCGCGGACGCTTTGGGCATTTTTATGTTCGGCGAACACGACATTCATTTTGAAAGCCTGTGCATAAGTTGCCAGCGTTTTACCGATATTGCCGCGACCGAAAATCGCCAGCGTTTTGCCGTTTAAATCACGCATCGGTGCGCCGAGGTGGCAGAAAAACGGCGAGTTTTCCCACAAGCCTGCCGCAACGTCGCGCTGATAGGCAGGCAGGTTGCGCATCAGGGTAATCATCATCATAAACGCGTGTTCCGCCACGGATTCATTACCGTAAGCGCGGATATTGCACACGGCCGTGCCGTTTTGTTTGGCGGCCTCAACATCCACATTGTTGACGCCTGTCGCGGTAACGGCAACCAGCTTGAGTTGTGGATTTTCGGCAAATGCTTCGGCGGAAATCACGACTTTGTTGGTAATCACAATGTCCGCGCCGCGGATACGCGCCAGCGTTTCGTGCGCTTCGGTTGTGCCGTAGCTGCTTAATGTGTGTGGAAAATCAAATTCAAACGGACGGTTGACGAGGGTATCGCGGTCGAGGACGACAATTTGGAGCGAATTCATAAAATTCCTATCAAAAATAAAATATCGATTTATAAAATCTAAATAAGGATAAAGGATTTAAAATATACGCGTTAGTTGATAATAATTATTATATAGTGATTAAAACATCAATGTATCAGGAAAATAAGCTGATTGTTACACCAAAATTCCATAAAGAGATACTAGACCCGAAATACCATTTTGGAAGAGGATAGCATTATGTTAGATAGATTATATTTAATCAAATTGATTGATCAGTTAAGAAATTTTGAAGGTTCAGAAGAGGATGAAGATGTATTTCTTGAAAAATTAGAAAATTTGGTCACAGATCCAAATATATCAGATTATATATATTGGACAAACATGAGCTCCGAGGAAATAGCTGATAAAGTACTTAGTTACAAACCTATTATCCTCCCTGATTTAAGCAATTCTTAGTCTACATGAAATTTTCAGTTTTAATGTAACGTATATGTGGAATACATACATGTACTATGCGTAATAAACAACCTAAGGAGAAATGTTGATTATTTGACAAATTATAACTGAAAGGAGTAATGAAAATGAAAATTAAGAGTTTAGTTGAGAAAATGGGTGGAGTTCAAAGGTTTACATTTGAACCACTGATTCCTACATCTAGAAAATTAATGTCCAAATTTTTAGATATTACTAAAGAAGAATTTTCAGATTATTTGGATTATCTTGAATTATTTGGTGGAGAGACAGGATTTATAAAAGAATTTAAGTTAACCCCATATAGTGATTTGCCTGAATATTGTTATCCTGATGACGATATTCCTGTAGGTGGTAATATCGAATGGAGTGGTGGTGATTTAGGTTTTTTTTATGGTGAAAATATAAACTACCAAAAAAACTCCCAAATTAGTGAAAGGCTTGAAAAATACAAAAATAGAATACCAGATAATTTTCTACCAATATCAAGTAATGAATTTGGTGATTTGATTTGTCTATGTACTCAAGGAGAAAGAATTGGGCAAATTTTCTATTGGGATCATGAAAATGAATGGGATGAAGAAGATTATTTTGATGAATTTGGTGTACAAATGCCTGAAGAAGTAAAATTCCAAAATATCTATTTAATTGGTAAAAATCTATATGATTGCTTTAGCAGAATGATTCCAGTTTAATAATTGAAACAAGCCGTAGCCCGCACAAAACCTAATGATTAAAACCATTACATTTGCTATTTTGCATTTCAGCGTCGCATTTAGTGTCGCCTATATTCTGACCGGCAGTATCGGTGTTTCCAGTGCGGTGGCTTTGGTCGAACCCATCGTCAATACCGTCGTCTTTTATTTTCATGAAAAAGCGTGGAACCGCTACGAGAAAAACAAATCCGAA
>NZ_JBQCTZ010000110.1:0-11291 GCF_051963715.1 Neisseria sp. P0001.S005
GGCGATTTTCTCGCCTTATGGCAGCGAGCCGGAAACGATTGCGGCTGATGTGAAAACTTTATTGTAAAACCGTAGTTGAGGCCGTCTGAAATGGGTTGTGGATTTCAGACGGCCTTCTTGCTTTATGATACGGCAAAGGAGAAGAACAAAATGACCGACACACTTTTAACGATTGCTTTATCCAAGGGGCGAATTTTTGAGGAAACCCTGCCGCTGTTGGCCGCCGCCGGTATTGTGCCTGCAGAAGAGCCGGAAAAGTCGCGCAAGCTGATTATTGGTACGAATCATGACAATATCCGTTTGGTAATTGTGCGCGCGACCGACGTGCCGACTTATGTTCAATATGGTGCGGCGGATTTCGGTATTGCCGGTAAGGACGTGCTGATTGAGCATGGCGGAGATGGCCTGTATCAACCTTTGGATTTGCACATCGCTTCATGCCGCATGATGGTTGCAGTTAAAAAAGGTTTTGATTACGCCGCCGCTTCCAAACCCGGCAGCCGCTTGCGGATTGCCACTAAATATCCCGACATCGCCGCCGAACACTTTGCCGATAAGGGCGTGCATGTGGACATCATCAAACTGTACGGCTCGATGGAGCTTGCGCCTTTGGTCGGTCTGAGCGACGCGATTGTCGATTTGGTTTCCAGCGGCAATACGTTAAAGGCCAATGGTTTGGAAGCTGTGGAACATGTGGCTGATATTTCCAGTCGCTTGGTGGTCAACAAAGCGGCCTTGAAAACCAAATATGCGCTGTTGAATCCGATTATTCAGGCATTTGAAAATGCCGCTAAGGCCGTCTGAAAAGTTTTTGGCAAAACCTGTCTGCCAACCCAGTTTGAAAGCCCCGTCATGATGCAAAGCAAACCGACACTCGATACGATTCTTTCCCATCGTTCCATCCGCAGGTTTACTTCCGAACCGATTACCGATGAAATCCTCGATACGCTGGTTCGCGCCGGACAACAGGCTTCGACTTCCAACAATCTGCAATGCGTTTCCATCATCCGCGTATCCGACCTTGCGCTGAGGCAGGGGATATATGAAGCGGCAGGAAGCGCACCTTATATTGTCCATTGTGCGGAATTTTTATTGTTTTGCATCGATTTCTCTAAACACAAGGCAATGTTTCCCGATGCGCAAATTGATTGGGCGGAGGTAACCCTGATTGGCTCGGTCGATGCAGGCATTATGGCGCAAAACGTATTGCTTGCCGCCGAATCGCTTGGGCTGGGCGGCGTGTATATCGGCGCGTTGCGCAATAATGCGCAAAAAGTGTCGGACGTATTGAATCTGCCGGATTATTGCGTGCCTTTGGTGGGGTTGTGCCTCGGTTATCCCGATCAAGACCCGCCGCTCAAACCGCGCCTACCTAAGGAAATGGTGTATGCCGAAAACGCCTGTCCGAGCCTGAATGCCGAGGCGGTTGAAGCCTATAATCAGGCAGTGGCGGATTATTATGAGTTACGCAAGGGTAGCCCGATACCTTGGAAGGAATCGCTGGCCAAAACCTTGGGCAATCCTGTACGGCCGCATATGTTGGCGTTTTTGCAGAAAAAAGGTTTTTTGAAAAGATAATGTTCAGACGGCCTGTGTGTGGCTGAGGCCGTCTAAACATAAGAACTGGAAAAGAAATACATAAAAATAATTCTCAGTTGCGCTGGTTAAGTAGGTCTATTCCAATCGGTTTAAGTGCTTGGGATAAACAGAAATGACTTCATAGCTGATGTTGTTGAGGAAGAATAGAGAGATGCGATGCTTCAGATATTTAAGCGGTTATTTAGTAAAAAATCCCAAAAATCTCAAGAGTGTGAGTCAATACTTCCCCGTAATCGCTTTGCGGATCTAGATTTTGAGCGAGTGTTGAAGTCTGGAACTTGTTATCGTGTTGATGAAGAGGGTCGCTGTGTTGAGGATGGTAAAATCACATTATTTGACTTTTCTGTAGACTTTGCAGAATTTGAGTTAATAGGAGCTTTCAAAATTGAGGAGGAAGATCAGTTTCAGCAACTATTAGCTCATTTAAATAGTTTTGACAATGTCATTCAGTCCTATTTGGAAAGCGAGATGCAGAAGCCTATCCCACAGTATGCGAAGGATCTAGGTTATACTCAGAAGAGGTGGGAAAAAACCTTTTACTTTCATCCTTGGATATTAAGTTGTGAGGAAAATCCGCCTAATCTTCAATATCTTGCTGATTATGTAAATAATGGATTTACGGTCTATTTTGCTAAAAAACATGGCAGATGGAAGGTATACTGGGATGAAAAGTGCCAAAACGTGATCAAAGAATAACTAGGTAGGATTTTCGTAGAGATATAGAAACAAGGAAGAGAGCAAACCATGAAGAAACTCGACACCCAATCCCCTGATTTTCAAGCCGAACTCAAAGCGTTACTCGCTTTTGAAACCGCGCAAAACCCTGAAATCGACCGTATTGTTGCCGACATCTGCGCCGATGTTCAAAAACGCGGCGATGCGGCGCTGATTGAATACACCAACCGCTTTGACGGTACATCCGCGCAAACCATTGACGATTTAATCCTGACGCAAGACGATTTGCAGTCTGCGTTTGAGCGTTTGCCTGAAAACATTCAGACGGCCTTGAAAACGGCCGCGAGACGGGTGGAAAGCTACCATAAACACCAAAAAATGGAGTCGTGGACTTACGAAGATGAAGACGGCACGCTTTTGGGTCAACAAATTACGCCGCTTGACCGTGTCGGTATTTATGTTCCGGGCGGTAAAGCTGCTTATCCGAGTTCCGTCATCATGAACGCCATGCCTGCCCACGTTGCCGGCGTGAAAGAAATCATTATGGTCGTTCCCACTCCGAAAGGCGAGCGCAACGATATTGTGTTGGCGGCTGCTTTTGTGGCTGGTGTAACCAAAGTGTTTACGGTCGGCGGCGCTCAGGCGGTTGCGGCTTTGGCTTATGGTACGGAATCTGTGCCTCAAGTCGATAAGATTACCGGCCCGGGTAATGCTTTTGTCGCTGCGGCCAAACGACGCGTGTTCGGCGTGGTCGGTATCGATATGGTGGCAGGGCCGTCTGAAATTTTGGTGATTGCCGATGGTACGACGCCTGCCGATTGGGTGGCCATGGATTTGTTCAGTCAGGCGGAACACGATGAAATTGCACAAGCGATTTTGATCGGTACTTCTCAAGCGTATTTGGACGAAGTTCAGACTGCCATGAACCGTTTGATTGAAACCATGCCGCGCCGTGCGATTATTGAAGCTTCATTGGGCAATCGCGGTGCAATGATTTTGGCTAAAGATTTGGACGAAGCCTGCGAAATCGCCAACTATATTTCTCCAGAGCACTTGGAACTGTCGGTCGAAAATCCGCAAGCGTGGGCGAAAAAAATCCGCCATGCAGGTGCGATTTTCATGGGGCGCTATACCAGTGAAAGCCTTGGCGATTATTGCGCTGGCCCCAACCACGTTTTGCCGACCAGCCGCACGGCGCGTTTCTCTTCTCCTTTGGGAACATATGATTTCCAAAAACGCTCCAGTCTGATTCAGGTTTCGGAACAAGGTGCGCAGAAGTTGGGTAAAACCGCCAGCGTGTTGGCGCATGGCGAAAGTTTGACCGCGCACGCCAGAGCGGCTGAGTTCCGTTTGAAAGACTGAGTGAAACGTTAAAGTCGTAAGAAATCTAAAAGGGCATCTAAACAGATGCCCTTTTTATTGTGATGAAGATTTTAGCTGAGAAGGTGTCAGGCCGTCTGAAAACAGGTTTAACGGTTTTTCAGCCAGTCATTACGCATTTGTGCGGCTTCTTCAAAATAGCGGTAAAGCCCGGTTTTGTTGCCGTCTGAAAGGAGTTGTTCCAATTTGGATAATTGTTCTTTCAAATCTCCGGTCAGTTTGAGCAGGGCAGGGCGGTTGGCCATGCAGATGTCTGTCCAAACGGCAGGATGGCTGGAAGCGATGCGGGTAAAGTCACGAAAGCCGGTGGCGGCATAGGGGAGGTAGTCTTTGCCGTGCGGATGGTCAACCAAAGCGTGGACATAGGCAAAGGCGGCCAAGTGCGGCAAGTGGGAAACAGCGGCAAAAATATTGTCGTGTTCTTCGGCACTCATGGTCGAAATTTGCGAACCAACCGCCTGCCACAGGCTTTTCAGCCGTCTTAGGCAGTCTGAAGCCTCTTGGCCGTGTAGCGTAATAATCAGGCGGCTGTTTTGAAACAAACCGCAACGCGCGGATTTTGCCCCGCTTTGATCCGAGCCGGCAATCGGGTGGGTGGCAAAACATTGCGGTAGGCGGTCGGATAAGTGGGTGCGGAAGGCATTGAGTGCCGATTGTTTGGTGCTGCCGACATCGGAAACGCATGCGGTGTCTTTTAAGAAGGGCTTGATGTCGCGGCATACGTCAGGCAGGACGGAGACCGGCGTGGCAATTAAAACCAAATCGGCATTGCCGATGCTTTCGGCGCAAATATCCGGATAGGCATGGTCGATGATGCCGCATTCGAGTGCGTAATTGAGGTTGTCGGCATTGGTGTCGATGCCGGTAATGGTTTGCACCAGTCCCAAGCGTTTGAGGTCGAGCATGAACGAACCGCCGATTAAACCGACGCCGATAAGGGTGATATGGGGAAAAAAGGCGGAAGTGTTCATGGTTTGAATCCGGTACAAGTGGAAAAGCTTATTTTAATCCGTTATGGAGGTCGTCTGAAAGTTGTCATCAAGGTTTCAGACGGCCTTTTTTATGGTCGGATTCTCATGATTTAGGCATAGAAAAATCCGTTTAGTAGGATCATGTAACCGATTATCAGATTTTCATACACTAAAATAATCATCTGAATTAGTATAACGTCTTAAAGTAAGTAATTGGTATCTTAAAGTAAATTATTACATCATATTTTATTTTGATTGATATCGAATAAAATAATTCACTCAGAAAGAAGGAATTTATGAGTTTTTCACAAACCGAATTAGTCAACGCAATGCGTTTGCTTTCTACCCGTCTGCCGCAGTTTCCAGAGCAGCAAAACCAAGTATCCCGCATGTTGCGCATTGTAACCGAACGTTTGAGCAGCCATTTGAACGAAAACCTGAAAGCGTTCGGCATCAATGAAAACCTGTGGTTTTCCCTGATGGCGGTTTACGTCAGCCCAAACAGCGAAATCCTGCCTTCGCGCTTGAGCGATCTGATGGACTTGACGCGCACCAGTGCAACACGCCTGTCGGACGACATGGTTGAGCGCGGCTGGGTAGAGCGTTATATCAATCAGAAAGACCGCCGTCAGATTGTGCTAAAATTGACCCCTTCGGGTGAGACCTTCATCCACGAAGTATGGCCGCAAATTGCCCGTCAGAGCGGCCAAGCGTGGGAAGATTTCACGAAAGAGGATTATGATACGCTGCAACACCTATTAGGTAAGCTGTTGAACCGTTTGGGCAATTGACAACAGACGGCCTGATGGTCTGCGGCAGGCACACATAAACGGAGTCTGTATGAAATTAGGTTTGGTCAAATCAAGCGTATGCGTTGCCGCTGTTTCGCTGTTGGCGGCATGTGCGCCGTTCGGCAAACAGTCGCCTTTGGATGAGACAACAGCCTATCCGCTGCCGCAAGGCCAATCTGCCGCTACTGCCCAAGACGGTTGGTGGATGAAGCTGAAAGATAAAAAATTAAACAATTTGATTGCTTCTGCCATTCAGACATCTACCAATCTGCGTGTCGTCAAAGCAAGGTTTGAGCAGGCTCAGGCGCAGCTGGGCGTTGTAGGAGCCGCAAACAAACCGCAAGTCGGCTTGGGTGTAACCGGTATTGGTACCTATGTTTCACCCAAACCTCAAGCCGGTATGGTTGATTCCGACCATACATTGGTTTTGGCGAACGCAGCCTTGCAAGGCAGCTTGGTTTTTGACTTTTGGGGTAAAAACCGAGAGCAGATTCAAGCCGTTTTGGGAAAAAGCCGGGCAGCAGTATATGAAGCGCAGCACATCCGCACCGAGTTGGCTCATGCCGTTGCTGCCCAATATTTTGCGTGGCAGATGGCGACAGAACAACTGGCTTTGCTGGATACGCGCATAGAGCTGGCGGATAAAGCATTGAAACTGATGCAACAACGCGTTAAGGCGCAGCTGGCTCCTGCCGATGCCTTGCACGCTCTGGAAATGGCGCAACAGCAATTACAGCTTGAAAAATCGGCATGGACTCAGAAAAATGAGAAAATCCGCAACAGTCTGGCAGTGTTGACCGGCCGAGTGCCGGGTGCATTAAATGGACAGGTTCCGGAAAAAATGGCGGCTGTGCCGTCATTGCCGGTTAGCCGTATTGAAGCGGATTTGCTGGCGGCCCGTCCTGATATCGCGGCACAAAAAGCCTTGCTTGAAGAGAAATGGCATATCGTCAAATCGACCGAGGCAGAGTTTTACCCAAATATCGAGTTGAAAGTTTTGGCAGGTATGACGCACATTGATGCGTTCAATCTGATTCGCGGACGGACTTCCGGTATGTTGGGCATCGTTCCGGCTTTGAATCTGCCATTGTTTACTTCCGGTGCGCTACAGTCTAAATTGGCGGGCAAACGTGCCCAGTATAATGAGCAGGTTGCCGTGTATGACCAAACTGTTTTGAATGCCATGCGTTCGGCAGCAGATGCTGTAGTCGACTATCAAAGCCTGAAAAGTCGACAAGATACTTGGAATAAGATGGTCAATATCGCGGATAAATCTGTGCAAAATGCGAAAGGACGTGTTCGTGCAGGCTTGGATAACGGCTTGACCGCCTTGCAAAAACAAGACGAGGCTGCGCGTACAAAAATGTCGGCGGTTCAATACCATGCAGAATATCTGACAGCTTGGAGTAACCTCAATGCCCAGTTGGGCGGAGGCTTTAAATTAAATAAGAAATAAACGTTTTATTAAAACGTAGGCCGTCTGAAAGTAATTTCAGACGGCCTTTTGCTTACCTTATTTACATTTGCTACCGGAAGAAATTATTGTAATGAATAGAGTGTAACTATAAAATATGACCCTTTAGCGCGTTAAATGCGCGTATTGGGTTGAGGGTGGAGCCAGCAGCCTGGGGCAAGACAATAATATCGTTATCACATGTACAGAATTAAAGTTGGGACTTATGGATACTCAATCAGAAAAAAATAATGTCCAAAAAGAAACGGAAGTAGCCGCTTCCGGCGCTAAAACGCATCGCAAACGTAATTTGGTTATCGTTACACTCCTATTTCTTATTACGGCGGCCGTAGTTGCTTTGGCGTATTTTCTGTTTTGGCAGCATGAAGAAGAAACGGAAGATGCTTATGTGGCCGGTCATTTGGTGATGATCACGCCGCAGGTAAACGGCACGGTTCGCAAAGTCATGTATGACGATACGGATGTCGTGAAAAAAGGCGATGTGTTGGTGGCTTTGGACGATAGCGATTTTCAGCTGGCATACGATCGTGCGCAAAATGAATTGATTCAGGCCATCCGTCAAAACAAACAGCAAACTGCGGTCAATTCAAAAGCCAAAGCGCAAGTGTTGTTACGCAAAGCCGATTTGGCCCGTGCGCAAGCCGATTTGCGCCGCCGTGAATCTTTGGCGGGTACGGAAGCGGTTTCAGGTGAAGAACTCAGCCATGCTCGCGCCGCTGTGGTTCAGGCTCAGGCTGCATTGAAAGCGGTTGAGGCAGAAGAAGTTTCTGCTCAGGCAGCGTTGGGCAGTAATATTCCTCTGCGCCAACAACCGGCAGTTCAGACGGCCATCAGCCACATTAAAGACGCTTGGCTGAATTTGCAGCGTACGCAAATCCGTTCGCCGATCGGCGGCCAAATTGCCAAACGAAATGTCCAAGTCGGCCAACGTATCGTGCAAGGTACGCCGATGATGGCCGTTGTGCCTCTGTCTGAATTGTGGGTGGATGCCAACTTTAAAGAATCGCAACTGCGCAAAATGAAAATCGGCCAGCCTGTTGAAATGACAGCCGATTTGTACGGCAGCAAAGTGGTTTACCATGGCAAGGTAATGGGCTTGTCGGCAGGTACGGGCAGTGCGTTCTCATTACTGCCGGCGCAAAATGCAACGGGCAACTGGATTAAAGTCGTTCAACGTGTGCCGGTGCGTATCAGCTTGGATGCTAAAGAATTGCAACAAAATCCGCTCCGTGTCGGTTTGTCGATGACTGTTAAAGTCGATATTGCCGAGAAGGGCAGCGGTAAAGCCATGACTGCCGAAGCGGAACAGAATACTGCCTTGCCGGAAACGGAAAGTGTGGATTGGAAAGCCGCCGATGCTTTAGTCGATAAAATCTTCGAGCAATATGCAAAATAATCTTTTCAGACGGCCTGAGTCTTTTATTGAAGGCTCAGGCCGTCTGAAATATTGATTCTCTTCAATCGACCGCTTTGGCGGTTGTCTTATAGTTTAAAAATATGAATTATCCGCCGTTACAAGGGTTTAAGCTGGTGTTGGCAACGTTGGCGCTCAGCTTGGCCGTATTTATGGAAGTCTTGGACAGCACCATCGCCAACGTCGCCGTGCCCGTTATCGCAGGGGATTTGGGTGCGGCGACCACGCAGGGCACTTGGGTGATTACCTCATTTGCCGTAGCCAATGCCATTTCCGTCCCCCTGACCGGCTTTTTGGCCAAGCGGTTTGGCGAGGTTAAAATCTTTATTGCTGCCGTGATTGGTTTTGTCGTAACGTCATGGCTGTGCGGTATGGCGCATAATCTTCAAGCCTTGGTTTTTTTCCGAGTGTTGCAAGGCTTTATCGCCGGGCCTTTGATTCCCTTGTCCCAAAGTCTTCTGATGGCTTCCTATCCGCCCGAAAAACGAACATTGGCATTGGCTTTATGGGCGATGACTGTCGTTGTTGCCCCTGTATTGGGACCGATTTTGGGCGGTTGGATTTCGGACAACTGGCATTGGGGATGGATTTTCTTTATCAATATCCCAATCGGGGTTTTATCCGCCTCCATTGCTTGGAAACAGCTTAGACACAGGGAAACCGAAATTATTAGGGCGCCAATCGATTATGTCGGGCTGGTGTTGATGATTGTCGGTGTCGGCGCATTGCAAATGATGCTTGATAGGGGCAAGGAATTGGACTGGTTTGCCTCAGGAGAGATTATCGTTTTGGGCGTTACCGCTTTGGTGTTCCTGACATATTTTATTGTTTGGGAGTTGGGTGAGAAATACCCGATTGTCGATTTGTCATTGTTTAAAAATAGAAACTTCACGATAGGCGTTGTTGCTACATCGTTGGGCTTTATGGTTTATATGGGCACATTGACTCTGCTGCCTTTGGTGTTGCAATCAAATCTTGGCTATACCGCTACTTGGGCAGGTTTGGCTGCTGCACCGGTGGGCTTCCTGCCGATTATTCTGTCGCCGATTATCGGTAAGTTCGGTAATCGCGTTGATATGCGCTTATTTGTCAGTGCCAGCTTCTTGGTGTTTGCCTATACATTCCATTGGCGAACCGATTTCTATGCCGGTATGGATATGAGCAACGTCGTTTGGCCGCAGTTTTGGCAGGGTTTAGGCGTAGCCATGTTCTTCCTGCCTTTGACCAGTATCACCTTGTCGCATATGAAAGGCAATCAAATTGCCTCGGCTAGTAGCCTGTCTAACTTCTTGCGTGTCTTTATGGGCGGTGTCGGAGTGTCCGTTGTCAGCACCATGTGGGAACGGCGCGAAGCTCTGCACCATACTCAGCTAACCGAACATATTAATTCATTGTCCTCAATCAGCAACCAATCTATTCAAGGCATGATGGCCAATGGCCTGAGCAAAGAGCAAGCCCTGGCTGCGATAAATAGTACTATTTCCCAACAAGGCTTTATTATTGGCTCAAATGAAATCTTCTTGGCAGGCAGTATCATATTCATCAGTATGATTCCCATTATTTGGCTGGCAAGACCTCCGTTTAGCGGTTCCGGCGGGGGAGGGCATTAGATAAAAGGCCGTCTGAATTTCAGACGGCCTTTTATCTATATATTATTTAAGACTCAAGAGCAGATCCCTAAATGCATTTGGATCTTTAATAAACGTCATTTCTCCTGATTGAGGGAAATGGAAATCAAGTAGGCGCGATACCCAAAAACGAATACATCCGGCTCTTTGTGCAGTAGGGAAATATGCGCGTTCTTCATCAGATAATGGACGTACGCTTTCATAGCCATGGATAAAGGCATCATAAAGGACAGGGTCTAATTTGTTATCAGCTGTTCGTGCCCAATCGTTAACCGCAATTGCCAGGTCGTACATAAAATTACCGTTGCATGCATAATAGAAGTCGATAAAGCCGGAAACTTCATCTCCATTAAGCAATACGTTGTCCTTGAATAAATCAGCATGGATAATACCGGAAGGCAAATGCTCTCCTAGATTTTCATCTAAAGCAGCAATTTCAGATTGAAGCAGTGTGGCATCCTCGGAATCTAAAACAGGTAGCAATTGGGTGCAGGCATCATGCCACCAGTCATCATAACGAGGATTTTTCATTTTTAAAGGAAAGTCTTGACCTGCTAAATGCATTTTGGCCAGCATAGCACCGGTATGAAAACATTGAGTCTTAGTTGGCCAACCGGTATCTGAACCATTCAAACAAGTAACCAAACAAGCCGGTTTTCCGGCCAAAATAGAATGCAGTCCGCCATCTTTACGAGCAATCGGAGCAGCGCAGGCAACACCATTCAGACTTAAATGCTGGTTGAGTTCTAAAAAGAAAGGCAGTTCATCTGATCTTAAAACCTCAAAAACAGTCAATACATAACGACCGGTTGAAGTAGTCAAAAAATAATTACTATTAGTAATTCCTTGAGCAATCCCCTGCAAAGAAACAAAATCTCCCAAATCATATTGCAGTAGGAAATCACGCATTTGAGCGTCGGAAACGCTGGTATAGACAGACATAGCAAACTCGAGGCTGATATAAAAGAATCAAGGAAACATCATACCAAAAAACAAGCGTCAACAATATAAATTAAATAATAGGTTAAATTCAAAAGGCCGTCTGAAAGAGCATTTCAGACGGCCTTTGTTTTGTATTTTTTTGTATGTATGGATTATGTAGAAAGGTTGCTGGAGTTTTTTATAAAATAAAAACCCTGTTAAAACAGGGCGGTGGTTAAATTTCTAGAAATAATTTTGCGAAAGGTGTTGACTGGTTTTGTTGGTAGGCGTATAGTTCGGTTCTTCGCTGCTGACGCGGTGAAGAAAACGAAGCAGACAGTATAACACAGTTGGTTGAAATTTTCGATAATTTTAGTTGACATTTGCTAAATGTACTGTATAATTCGATTCGCTCTTTAAAAAACAGATTACCGATAA
>NZ_JBQCTZ010000111.1:0-11288 GCF_051963715.1 Neisseria sp. P0001.S005
CCGGCTTTGGTCGACGAAATGGCCTTGCCGCCTTGCCACGCGCTGTTTCAGTTTTACGTTGCCAACGGCAAACTGTCCTGCCAGCTTTACCAACGCAGCGCCGATATTTTCCTTGGCGTACCGTTTAACATCGCCAGCTACGCATTGTTGACCATGATGATGGCGCAAGTATGCGGCTTGGAAGCAGGTGAGTTTATCCATACGTTTGGCGATGCGCATTTGTACAGCAACCATATCGAGCAGGCTCAACTGCAATTAAGCCGCGATTTCCGAAGCCTGCCGACCATGAAAATCAACCCTGAAGTCAAAGACTTATTTGCCTTCAAATTTGAAGACTTCGAGTTGGAAGGCTATGATCCGCATCCGCACATCAAAGCAGCCGTATCGGTGTAATTCAAATTAAAAATAAAAAGGCCGTCTGAAACTTCAGACGGCCTTTTTATTTGATTTGAGTTGTCAGATTTTCTCTCAACGGATAAGCGTATTTCCGTTAAAATACGCCTTCTTTTCCGATTCGAAACATTGCCATGCGCCTTACCCACATCAAACTCTCCGGCTTTAAATCTTTTACCGACCCGACCACGATTCATGTTCCGGGGTAGCTTGTTGCGGTTATCGGGCCGAACGGCTGCGGCAAGTCGAATGTGATTGACGCGGTGCGCTGGGTGTTGGGCGAGGCTTCGGCGAAGCAGCTTCGCGGCGAGAGTATGCAGGACGTGATTTTTAACGGTGCGGCGACGCGCCGTCCTGCGCCGAGGGCTTCGGTGGAGCTGGTGTTTGACAACAGCGACCACAGTTTGCAGGGGGCGTGGGGGCAGTATGCCGAGGTGAGCATCAAGCGGCAGCTGACGCGTCAGGGCGAATCGACTTATTTCATCAACAATCAGACCGTGCGCTGCCGCGTATAGAAACAAAGTAGTACAAAATTAATCAACAATAATATCATTGCTTTAAAACTTAGTTAAAATGAGGCAACGCTACGAATATCATAAGATTGTATAAATCTTTGAATTTTAAGTGAAGTGTAAGCAGTATATTTCCATAGAGTTTTCAAAGAAAGCAGGATTTGTTGTAGTTAAAGAATACTTCTAAAAACCACTGAAGATAATAAATGTACCGATAATCTAAAAAATCACACTGCTTGATAAATTGTTATAAACTTATTATGATAAACCAGTAGTTTGAAATAAAAATAGCAAAGCGATACGCTTTGGTATAGCACAAAGATTTATTATTAAGGTGGTAATCAATTTGCTGTGGATATTTCAGAGATCTTTCCCCTTAGGCTTACGGTAACGCAGTAATTTTTTATTTAAGTCGTATTTTTCACATTTGCCATCAATTTCTAAAGGAACAAAACATGCGTATTAAAAAAACTAGCTCGATTATGACAAAAAATAATAATCATCAATTGAGTACAGCATTAACTACTCTTACTTGTATGTTGGCAGGTATGTTTCCGATATATACCCAGGCAGCATCGATTTATGGATGTGATAGAAGCTTTTTTAGCAATGAAAATGCCGACGGTTGCTCTGTATCAGTGGGATTAGGTCAGAAAGTAGATGGCTCCGTTACTGGTGGCAGTGCCCACAAAGGCTCGGCTAATAATAATCGTGTCAATGTTGCACACAGCGCACATGTTTCGGGCGCTATTCGTGGTGGAAGCTCGACTAAAAAAGAAACTAATCATAATGAAGTGGTGATAGGAAATAATGTCCAAATTGGTACGGAAAAAGATAATGGATTTGTTTTGGGCGGTTCATCGAGCGAATCCAGTGCTATTTTCAATGCTGTGCGTATTGGAGCTAATGCAATAATAAATGGTTTTGTTGAAGGTGGTTCTGCTAGTGGCGTAAAGACAGATGAGGCCAGCCGCAAAAATATTGAAATAGATTCCTCCAGCAACAGTGTTCATATTGGAGATAATTCGGTTGTAACAGGAAGTGTCTCTGGCGGTTCGGATGGGATGCTATCTTCCTTCAACGAAGTCTTAATCGGTAACAATGTCAGGGTAGGTCCGAAACTTCCCGATGAAGAGTTGGTCCGTGGTGGAATTGTTACAGGCGGCAGCGCAGGACATCAAACTAATTATGTTCCTGTTGTCACTAACTCCAATGTTGTTCGTATCGGAGATGATTTTTATGCCGGACAAGTATTAGGTGGTAGTTCAGGCAAAGAGTCCAGTGTCATCCCTGATAATACAGAAAACGAAAACCGCGTGACTATCGGAGACCGTAGCAGAATATTTAATGTTGTTGCGGGTAGTGGCACAGAAAAAGCTATTGTAAACAAAAATGAACTCAGAATCGGTAAAGATGCAAATATTAATAGGATACGTGGCGGTGATGCTTGGAATGGCAGCAATGTTTCTGAAAATTTGGTAACGATAGGTGCAAACCTGACTGCTGATGAGGTTATAGGCGGTCAAGCTGGCTTGGAGAGCGAGGCAAACAACAATACTGTCATGCTCGGCCGTAATGCGATAGTGAGAGATAAGCTTGTTGGAGGGGTGGCAGTCACACGTGCAAATGGCAATAAAGTTCTGCTTAATAGAGATTTCAAGATTGCCAACCTCTCAGGAGGGGGGGGCAACAGAAGAAACTAATAATAATATCGTTACGCTTTTGGGCAGAGGCGAAGTTTCCGGTGTGCTCTATGGTGGTGTCAGCAGTAATAAAAGTGCCGGTAATACGTTAAATTTGGGTAACATCAACGAACCGATAGAAATGAACAGCATATCTGCTGGTAAAGTTGGATATTTCAATACCTACAATTTTTATCTGCCCAACAATACCCGTAATCAAGATATCGCATTGAAACTGTTAGGTATTGAAGGGGATTTTGATTCAGTTATAGATTTGGGTAATGCTACCGTTAACAGCTATGTGCCGGGAGATACTGCTTTGAAAGCAGGAGATATTGTACATTTGATACAGGTAGATCCCACCAGGGAAATCGCATGGAAAGGGCAAGGAAAGGTATATCAAGGCGTTACTCTGACTCATGATTTGGCAGATATTAGAGTGGATGATCAGTCAAAAAACCTAGATTTAGTATTCCAAAAAAATAACATTAAGGACAGCATAAACGTTCCAGCTAACAACAATGGCTCTGTGAATAATACTGGTACAGGGAATAAGAACAATGCCTCCAACAATACTGACACCACAATGCCATCTGCTAATGTAAACCCAAAAACTAAATCTTTGTTGCAAGGTCGTTTGGTTGCGCCAGCGTTGATTAATGGTGGTTCAGCTTACCTTTTGGAAGGCGGTTTGGAATCATTCTATCAAAATACCAATGTAGATAAAAACAAAGCAAATATCGGCTCTAACGGCTTTGCTAATGTCCGTGCTGATAACCGTGAAGTAACGACAGGCAGTCATGTAAAACTGAAAGGTATGACATTTGATGCAGGTTATGCATGGAATAAACCTTTAGGCTTGGGTAATCTAACATATGGTATCGCTGCTGAATACGGTTATACTCGTTATACATCACATTTGGACGACGGCACCAGAGGTAAAGGTAAGGCTTGGTACTTAGGTGCAAATACATTTGGGAATTATTTGTGGAACAATGGCTTGTATATGCAAGGCAGCCTTCGTGCCGGTCGTGTTTCAGGAGACTACCGCAGTAACGATTTCGTGCATGCTAATGGCAACCAGGTCAACTATGACAGCAAATCCAATTACATAGCGGGCCATATCGGTGCAGGTAAGATTTGGCAGCTAGGCAGTCTAAATTCATTAGACACTTATATTAAATACTTTGACTCCCATACATCTAGTGATAAAGCTAAGTTGAATTCAGGTGAAACATATCATTTTTCTTCAGTTCGTTCTCAAAGAGGCCGTATTGGTGTGCAATATAACCATCAGTTAGCCAAAACAAAATTGCATTTTGGTTTAGCTCATGAACGAGAATGGAATGGTCATGTACGTGCTCAATATCAAGGCTTATCCTTACCTAGTCCGACTATGAAAGGAGGGACCACTTTGGGTGAAGCAGGAGTAAATTACCAATTGGGCGGTAAACAATTGAATACGGCCTTGCAGGTTTACGGCGGTCGCCAACGAGGTGCAGGTCTTCATTTGGGCGTTAAATTCTGATTAACTCATGGAATTGATACTTATTTGAAACAATCTGCAACGGTTTCGTCAACGACGTTCTACGCAGATAATCTTCAAACTATATCTTTCCAGATGACATTAAAACCTGAATCCAGTGAAAACTGGACTCAGGTTTTTTCATTTTTGATTTTTAAATTTCCATCTTCATATCTCTCATCAATAAAATAAGAATATAATATTTATGCATTAAATAAACTCAAGATGCAAAAATCAAAATGCAAAGCGTACTAAGCATGCACTTCGTAAGCTAGAGCGTAATTTCGTTTTACAGGCATAATACTTCCATGATTGAATTGTCGGTTTCTTCTACTGTTTTAGTATAAAATCCCACTTTATTTTTTTCCCGTCCTTATCTCATGCGCCTTACCCACATCAAACTCTCCGGCTTCAAATCTTTTACCGACCCGACTGCGATTCATGTGCCGGGGCAGCTTGTTGCGGTCATCGGGCCGAACGGCTGCGGCAAGTCGAATGTGATTGACGCGGTGCGCTGGGTGTTGGGCGAGGCTTCGGCGAAGCAGCTTCGCGGCGAGAGTATGCAGGACGTGATTTTTAACGGTGCGGCGACGCGCCGTCCTGCGCCGAGGGCTTCGGTGGAGCTGGTGTTTGACAACAGCGACCACAGTTTGCAGGGGGCGTGGGGGCAGTATGCCGAGGTGAGCATCAAGCGACAGCTAACGCGTCAGGGAGAATCGACTTATTTCATCAACAATCAGACCGTGCGCCGCCGCGACATTACTGATTTGTTTCTGGGTACGGGCGTGGGCGCGCGCGGTTATGCCGTCATCGAGCAGGGGATGATTTCACGCATCATCGAAGCGCGGCCGGAGGAGTTGCGCGCCTATATCGAGGAGGCGGCGGGCGTGTCCAAATATAAGGAACGCCGTAAGGAGACGGAAGGCCGTCTGAAAGGCACACGCGAGCATTTACAGCGTTTGGGCGATTTGCAGAACGAGTTGGCGCGTCAGGTGGAAAAGCTCGAGAAACAGGCGGAAACCGCCGAACGCTACAAATCCCTGACCGCGCAGTTGAACCAGCAACAGGATTTGCTCGATTACGCCCAATGGCAGCAATCGCTTGCCGCTGCCGACAAAGCGACCGCGCAGCATCAGTCTTTGCAGGCGCAGCAGGACGAAACCGCCGCGCAGGTTCAGGCATTAAACGACGAAGTACACACCTTGCAGACCGCCGAACAGTCGCAACAGCAGGCGGTACATGAATTGAGCAACAAACGCGGTGTGTTGCGCGAGCAGATTGCCCGTTTGGAAGAACAAATCCGCCATCAGCAAAACCTGCACCAACGCATCGAACGCGACAAGCAGGCAGCGCAGGCGCAGTTGCAGCGCATCCATCAAGAACAGCAGCAAATCCGCGTCAAGCTGGAAGAAAACGAGTTGCAGGTTGAAGAAAAACAAACCGAGCTGGCGGAGTGGGCGATGCAGGTTGCCGAACACGAAGAGCGTCTGCCCGAATTGGAAGAAGCACAAGCTACGCTCAATGCTGCCTTCCAGACCCAGCAGGACGAGGCAAACCGTATCCGCCGTGAACTGGCGTTGAAGCAGCAGCAGCTTGCCCATGCCGAACAAACGATTGCCAAGCATGAAGAGCGCAAAGGCCGTCTGAAGCAGGAAAACCAAGCCCTGAACCTGCCCGATGAAGCCGAAACCGCTGCAGCGCAGGAAGCCGCCGCCTTGTTGCAAAGCCAGCAAGAACATTACGAAGAACAAATCATTGCCGCCGAAGAAGCCTTACACGCTGCACGTGAAGCGTTTCAGACGGCCTCAAACCGCTTCCAAAGCCTGAAGCAGCAACATATTACCTTGCAGGCGCAGCAGCAGGCGTTGTCGCAAATCCTGTCGCAGCAGCAGGAAGCTGCCGACTTCTGGCAGGTAACCGACCACGCCGCCGCGCCGCAGCTGTGGCAGCACATCACCGCGCCCGCCGAGTGGCAGCACGCCTTGTCCGTCATTCTTGCCGAACGCCTGCACGCCCGCGCCGTGCCGCACGGCTTCGTGCCGCCCGCGCCTTTGCCGCAGGGACAGGCAGCATGGCTTTCAGACGACCTCTCCGGCGGCATCAAAAAATCCCTGCCCGTACAGGCATTGCTGAACCAAATCCAAGCGCAGCCGCCGTTTCAGACGGCGTTGCACCACTGGCTCGACGGCGTATTGTGCGCGCCCGATTTGAGCTACGCCCTCGCTCATCAAAATGATTTGGGTGCACACCAAATCTGGCTCACGCCCGAAGGCCATCAGGTCGATAAAGTCAGCGTTCTGCTCTATGCCAAGCCCGCACAGGAAAGCCTGATTGCCCAAAAAGCCCGTCTCGACGGCATCGCGTCCGAACTGGAAAACCTCGCCCCCGAACTTTCCGCCGCCGAAGCCGCGTTCAAACAGGCGGAGGCCGCCGTGCGCTCGTCTGAAACTCAGCACAAAAACCTGATGCAGCAGCAACAGCAGCACACGCGCCAATACAGCCAAGCGCAGCAACGCGCCGCCGAACTTCTGGCGCGCACCAACCAAGGGCAAATCCGCCGCGAACACATCGCTCGCGAACTGGCGCAGTTGGCGGAAGAACAGACTGTATTGCAACACACGTCCGACGGGCTTTCAGACGACATCGTTACTTTGCAGGAAGCCGCCTCCGAACTCGAACACCAGCAGCAAACCACCGCGCACAGCCGCCAAGAGCAGCAAGGCCGTCTGAAACAGGCGCAGCTTGCCCTGTTGGAAGCCAACCGCCAATACGGGCTGGCCGAAGTTGCCGTCCACAAGCTCAACCAGCAAAAACAAAACTACCGGCAGCAAATCGCCCGGCTCGAACAGCAAACCCTGGACTGGCAGGAACGCCAGCAAGAGCTTGCCCTCGCCTATGAAACCGAGTTCAAAAACGACGAACAGCACATCAAGCTCGACGAGCTGACCGAAGCCGTGCACATGCTGGACGAAGAATACATCGCCGTGCAGGAAAAACTCGCGCAGATTCAGGAGCAGGGCAGGGAGCAATACGCCCGCGTACAAACCCTGCAAACCAAGCTGCCGCAGCTTCAGGCAGCCACCCAAACCGCCCTGTTGCAACAGCAGGAAGCCCTGATTAACGCCAAACGCTACCATCAAAACCTGACCGAACGCGCCGCCGATTTGGACGCGCTCGAAGCCTTGGCGAAAGAATCGCCGAAAGTATTGAACAGCAGCATCGGCAGCCTCACCCAGCAAATCGAAGCCCTCGGCGCCGTCAACCTAGCCGCCCTGCAAGAACTCGAAGAAGCGCGCGAACGCGACGGCTACTACCGCAGCCAAAGCGAAGACGTGCAGGCCGCCATCACCCTTTTGGAAGAAGCCATCGCCCAAATCGACGACAAAACCAAAGCGCGTTTCAAAGAAACCTTCGACGCCGTCAACGGAAAAGTCCAAACCTTCTTCCCCACCCTGTTCGGCGGCGGCGAAGCCACCCTCAAAATGATAGGCGACGACCTCCTGACCGCTGGCGTATCCATCATGGCGCGCCCGCCCGGCAAGAAAAACAGCACCATCCACCTCCTCTCCGGCGGCGAAAAAGCCCTCACCGCCATGAGCCTCGTGTTCGCCCTGTTCAGCCTCAACCCCGCCCCCTTCTGCCTTCTGGACGAAGTCGACGCCCCGCTGGACGACGCCAACACCTCGCGTTTCTGCAACCTGGTCAAAGAAATGTCGGCGCAAACCCAGTTCCTCTACATCTCCCACAACCGCCTGACCATGGAAATGGCAGAGCAGCTCGTCGGCGTAACCATGCAGGAAAAAGGCGTATCGCGCGTCGTCGCCGTGGACATCAAACGGGCGTTGGAAATGGCAGAGCCGAATTGAGATAAGAACAAAGGCCGTCTGAAAGAATGAGGAAGAAATCTATAATTTCATCTTCCCATTTTTTCAGACGGCCTTTTTGTATTGGATAAAGCGTTATTGTTTTGAAGTATTATCTTTGGCACGTTGAGGCTGTCCCGAGCGTTGGTTGCTGCGGTTGACGGCATCGCGCCATGCTTTGCGTTCGGCTTCGATTTTGGCGGCTACTTCGTGAACCATGGTTTCTTGTTTTTTAACGGCTGGCTCTTCCGGTGTGTTGTCGGAAAAGTGGAGGCCGTACCACAAGACGGCGAAAATGCTGCAGACGAAGATAACGGCAATCAGGCCGATGATGGCCTGTTTGCCGGCGAGGGGTTTTTCAGGGGGAGGGACGAGGACATCAAAGCAGTCGGCGCAATCGAGGGCGAAGCAGACGTTTTCGGCTTCTTTGCGGCCGCGTCGGCCTTCTGTGATGTTGAAGGAGATGTGTTGCCCTTCGGCCGGAAGGCGAGTAAGGGTGGTAAAGGCGGCAAGGGCAAGAAAGATTTCTTGGCCTGTGTCTTCTATGGTAGCGGCGCCGAAGCCGCGCTTGTTGTTCCAGCGAGTAATCGTTCCGTAATAGCGCATAATGTATGTGGGGATATTATTATAGGTAACAGTTTTTCTTTGGACTGATTTTAAATCAAAAAGTTTGGTTATTGTCTTAATTTTACACTAGATTTGTCTTGTTGGAAGCAGGCAGGCCGTCTGAAGGATTTCAGACGGCCTGTATGGTTTATGCCTACTTATTAAGCACTTTTTGGAAGGTATCGATCAGGTGTTGCGCAATGGCACGGCTGCCGAATTGTTGCAGGCAATCTTGGCGCAAACGGACGGGATCGTATTGTGCATGGTTTTCGTAGAGGGTGAGCAATGCTTTGGTCAGCTCCGGTATGTTTTCGATTGGTACCAGCAGGCCGTTGTCGGAAGTGACGATGGATTCGGGGCCGCCGCAGCGTGTGGCGATAACGGGCAAACCTTGCGACAGAGCTTCGATATAGACGACGCCGAAGGTCTCGGTACGGCTGGCGAGGACGAATGCGTTGCTGTGGTGCATGAGGTCTAAGGTTTGGTCGGTGGTCAATGCGCCGGTAAAGGTAACGGCGTGGTTGATGCACAAGTCGCTTGCCAGTTGTTTCAGACGGCCTTCTTCTGCGCCGCCGCCACCGATTTTGAGTTTGAGCTGCGGATGGGTTTTGAGTGCTTCGGCAAAAGCAGGTAGGAGCAGGTCGTGGCCTTTGAGGTGGCGCAGGTGGGAGACGCTGCAGAAGGTAAAGTCTTGATTGTTTTTTTCGGGGAACTCGAAATCCTGTTCAAAATTGCCGCCCAGCATATTGGGCAGGTATTGCCAGTCTGTACCGGCGTAGGTTTTTTCGAGAATACGGCAGAAATCACGGCTGACGGCGAACCGTGCCGCGCTGTGGCGCACGGCTTCGTGCATGGACGGCCATTGGTTTTTGCGGACAAGGCCGCGTGAAATGGCGCTGCTGTGTTCGGTAATCACATAGGGAATGCCGTATTTTTTGAAGATGGCGCAGGCCAAAATGCCGGCGTAGTTGACGCAGTGGGCGTGAATTACGTCGGGTTTGCCGTTGTCGGCGATATAGGCTTCAAAAGCTTTCATGCCTGCGTTGACCCAGCGGATGCGGTCGATATCGACAACCGGACAGCGCGGGAAGAAATACATGCTGTCGTAGGCGTAAGTGTTGAGTCCGCCTTGCTGATGGCGGCGCAGGCCGTAGAAGCGTGAGAAGATGGTTTTCGGCTGGCTTCTCAAGTAGCGGAACATGGGCACGACCATGCCGATTTTCATGCCTTCGCGTTGCAGGGCTTGGGCTTGGAGACGGAAAAAGATTCCGTCCACGTCGGTTTCGGAAGAAGGATACCAAGAGGGGATAACGACAATATGCATGATGTGTTTTTTATGGAAATAGATAACGGCGAGGCCGTCTGAAAAGAAAAGATATCTTTCAGACGGCCTTTTGTATATTTAGTTCAATCAGTTGCCGGCAACCGTCATTTTTGAAACCAAGATGGAGCCGATTTGGTTGGACGAACGGCGTAATGCGTCGTCTGCCACGCCGATGATGTCGCGGTACATGTCCTGCAAACGTCCGGCAATGGTGATTTCCTGAACCGGATAGGCAATGACGCCGTTTTCCACCCAAAAACCGGCCGCGCCGCGCGAGTAGTCGCCGGTAATGCCGTTGACGCCTTGTCCCATCAATTCGGTAACCAGCAAACCTGTTCCCATTTCTTTCAACAGGTCGGCCTGCGTGGCGTGGGTGTGGTTCAGATACAGATTGTGCGCGCCGCCGGCGTTGCCCGTTGTCTGCATACCGAGCTTTTTCGCGCTGTAACTGCTGAGGAAATAGCCTTCGACGATACCGTCTTTCACCACAAAACGTGGCTGCGTGGCCACGCCTTCGGCATCGAAATAAGTGCTGCGGAACGAGCGCAGGATATGCGGTTCTTCACGCAGGCTGAGAAACTCGGGCAGCACCTGTTTGCCGATGCTGTCAATCAGGAAGCTGCTTTGACGGTAAAGCGCGCCGCCGCTGAGTGCGCCGATAAGGTGGCCGATTAAACCGACGGCGACGGTGGTGTCAAACAGTACGGGATAGCTGCCGGTCGGAACACTGCGGCTGTTCAGACGGCGTAAAGTCCGTTCGGCCGCGGTTTTACCGATGAGTTCGGGCGCGTCCATGTCTTCGTGACGGCAGGAAGAATTGTACCAATAGTCGCGCTGCATGCCGTGTTCGTCGCTGGCGACCACGCTGCAAGAAATGCTGTGGTGCGTGCTTTGCTGGTGTGCGGCAAAGCCGTGGGTGTTGCCGTAGACGTATTGGTAATGGCCGGTATGAACCGATGCGCCTTCGGAATTTTCAATGCGTTCGTCCGTTGACAGCGCGGCCTGTTCGCATTGTTTGGCCAAATCAATGGCGGATTCGGTACTCAAATCCCATTCGTGGTAGCGGTCGAGGTCGCCGATGTGGGTTGCCATCAAGGCAGCATCGGCAAGGCCGGCGCAATCGTCTTCGGCGGTATAGCGTGCAATATCGATGGCGGCTTTAACCGTATCTTGCAGGGCGCGCTCGGAGAAGTCGGCAGTGCTGGCGCGGCCTTTGCGTTGGCCGACATAGACCGTAATGTCTAAAGATTTATCTTGTTGGAACTCGATTTGTTCGATTTCGCCCAAGCGCACGCTGACGCTTTGACCGAGCGACTCGCTGAAATCGGCTTCGGCCGAGGTGGCGCCGGATTGTTTGGCCAAATCCAGCGTGTGTCCGCACAA
>NZ_JBQCTZ010000112.1:0-11265 GCF_051963715.1 Neisseria sp. P0001.S005
TTGGCGCTGCGTTGTACGGCTTTGTAAGTACAGTTGCCGGTGTTGAGGTCTGGGAAAACCAAAACGGTTGCTTGACCAGCGACAGCGCTGCCCGGAGCTTTGGATTGACCGATAGATGGAACGGTAGCCGCATCGTATTGCAACGGACCTTCGATAGCCAAATCAGGGCGTTTTTCTTTCGCCAGTTTGGTTGCTTCGATCACTGCATCGACATCAGGGCCGCTGCCTGAGTTGATGGTAGAGTAGGAAATCATGGCCACTTTTGGATCGATGCCGAAGGCTTTGGCGCTGTCGGCAGATTGGATGGCGATGTCGGCCAGTTGTTCCGGAGTTGGGTTCGGATTAACCGCGCAGTCGGCAAATGCCAAAACTTGGTTGGGCAGCAACATGAAGAATACGCTGGATACGAGGCTTGCACCCGGAGCGGTTTTAATCAGTTGCAGGGCAGGGCGGATGGTGTTGGCAGTAGTGTGGACTGCACCGGAAACCAAACCGTCTACGTCGTTTTGAGCCATCATCATGGTACCTAAAACAACGGTGTCCTGCAGCTGTTTGCGGGCATCTTCAGGAGTCAGGCCTTTGGATTTACGCAATTCGCACATTGGCTCAACGTATTGCTCAACCAAAGAAGCAGGATCGATGATTTCCAAAGAATCAGGCAGGGAGATGCCACGCTCTTTCGCTACGGCTTCAACTTCTTCGCGGGTAGCCAACAGTACGCAACGGGCGATGCCTTTTTCGTGACAGATAGCGGCGGCAGCGACGGTGCGTGGTTCTGCGCCTTCAGGCAGAACGATGCGCATATCGGCTTTGCGTGCGAAATCGATCAAGTTGTAACGGAATTGGGCTGGAGACAGGCGTTTGGCTTCGCGTTTGGCCAAAGCGGATACGTCTTGTAGTTTGTCGCTGGAGCCGAAGAAAGTCAGGCCGGTTTGCTCGGCAACTTGTGCGCCTAAAGCTGCGGCTGCGCCGTCAATGATAAAGCCTTCCAATAAGCCCGGGGAGTTGGTGTAGAGCTGTTTGGTGAGGTTTAATTGTTGGGCGATGGCGGCTGCGTCGGTATTGTCGGATTTCAGCGCCAATACAACGCCTGCGTCCAAAGACAACGCCAATTCGACGTTTTTGCCTGCCAAGAACAATTTGTCCGCATCAGGAGTGATGCCTTCGATAACGAGGTTATCTGCGTTCAATGCTGCAACTTTACCGACAAGTGTGTCAAACCAGTCGTCGCTCTTGCCTTGAGCCAAC
Source organism: Neisseria sp. P0001.S005 (assembly GCF_051963715.1). Taxonomy (NCBI): domain Bacteria; kingdom Pseudomonadati; phylum Pseudomonadota; class Betaproteobacteria; order Neisseriales; family Neisseriaceae; genus Neisseria; species Neisseria sp. P0001.S005. The sequence continues at coordinate 1,249 of NZ_JBQCTZ010000112.1, forward strand.
AGGGCTTCTGTAGTGGAGTCAACGGCTTGGAAAACTTGTGCATTTAATGCCGCTGCAAATGCTTTTGCCGCTGCATCGGCGCTCAGGCCGGTAGATACCGGTGCGATCAGGATTTTTGCCATTTTGTGTCCTCTCTTTCGTTAATTGTAGAAGGGTGTTGCTGGGGCGCAGCTGGTGCTGCATTTTAACACTTCAGGATTGAAGTTTCTTTAATATATTCACGGTCATATTGACATATGTCATCAGGCCGTCTGAAAAGTATAAACGCAATGGACCAAATCCATCAATCCCCCATTGCCGCCAAAAGCTCGGCTTGATGTTCGGCAATCAGGGCATTGGTAATTTCTTCTAAGTCGCCGTCCATCACAAAATCCAGTTTGTGCAGGGTAAGGTTGATGCGGTGGTCGGTCACGCGGCCTTGTGGGTAGTTGTAGGTGCGGATGCGTTCGCTGCGGTCGCCGCTGCCGATCAGGGATTTGCGTTCGGCGGCTTCTTTGGCTTGGGCTTCGCGTTTTTGTGCATCGTTTAAGCGGGCGGCGAGGACTTTCATCGCCTGCGCCTTGTTAGCGTGTTGGCTGCGGCCGTCTTGGCATTCGACCACCATACCTGTCGGCAAGTGGGTAATGCGGACGGCGGAGTCAGTTTTGTTGATGTGCTGACCGCCGGCACCGGATGCGCGGAAGGTATCGATGCGCAGGTCGGCGGGGTTCAATTCGATGTCTTCGAGTTCGTCCGCTTCGGGCATGACGGCGACGGTGCAGGCGGAGGTATGGATACGGCCTTGGCTTTCGGTGGCTGGAACGCGTTGCACGCGGTGGCCGCCGGATTCAAATTTCAGACGGCTGTACGCCCCGAGTCCGATAATGCGGGCGATGACTTCTTTATAGCCGCCCAATTCGTTTTCGTTGGCGGAAACGATTTCAACCTGCCAGCGGTTGCGCTCGGCGTAGCGGCTGTACATACGCAGCAAATCGCCTGCAAACAGCGCGGCTTCGTCGCCGCCCGTTCCGGCGCGTACCTCGATAAAGATATTTTTGTCGTCGTCGGCATCTTTGGGCAGCAGCAGTTTTTGCAATTCGGTATCGAGTTCGTCGATTTTGGCTTTTGCCGCTTCGATTTCTTCGGCGGCAAAGTCTTTCATTTCAGGGTCGGACAGCATTTCTTCAGCATCTGCCAAGTCGCTTTGAGCCAGCTGGTAGTTTTGGAAGACTTCGACGACGGGGGTCAGTTCGGCGTGTTCGCGTGTGAGTTTGCGGTAGTTGTCCATGTCGGACGTGGCTTCAGGCTGACCGAGCAGGTGCGTGACTTCTTCCAGTCGGTCGCTGAGTTGTTGTAGTTTTTCTAAGATAGACGGCTTCATAAATTTTCCAAAATACGGATGCCGTCGAGTGGTCTGCAACGGCGAAATAAGGAGTCATTATAATGGGTTTGAATGAAAATTCAACAAGATATGATGGATTGGAAAGGCCGTCTGAAACTGTTTTGAAGTTTCAGACGGCCTTTTTTATATGGGCTTATTTAGGCGCAGCCAAGATGCCTGTTTGGTTCAGCAGGAACAAAACGGTAAAACCGGTCAAGTAAATCAAACCGATAATGGCAAGGAAGTTCATGCCCATGGTCAGTTTGTGGCGTTTGTCGCCTTTAACGAGGCGGTAGTTCAGCCAAGCGAACACAGGGGCGGCAACGAAGGCGCTGATCATGGCAAATTTGAGCAGTTCCGCCATTGCGCTGTTGAACCAGAAAATCACGGCCAAGCCTGAGCCTGCGACCCAAACGTTCCAAGCGAACAGTTCGACGTTGCCGGTTTTGTCTTTACCGCGCAGCAGGCGTACCGGTTCAGCAATCGCGCGCGCGTAGCCGTCCACTACGGTAATGGTGGTGCCGTACATACAGGCGAAAGCAATAAATGCCACTAATGGACGAGACCAGTCGCCGATGGTCACAGCGTACATATTAATCAGCTGGCCGACATATTTGCCGCCCGCCATTTGCACTTCTTCGCCGTTGCCGTATTGGACATATGCACCCAAGGCGAGGAAAACGACCGCCAACACTGCGCTGGTAATGTAGCCGACGTTGAAGTCAAAAATACCGTCGCGGTAGCTGGAAGGGTTGATACGTTGTTTTTCGGTTACCCACAAAGAGTTGATGGCGGAAATTTCAATCGGTGCAGGCATCCAGCCCATCAGCGCGATGAGGAAGCCCAAGCCGGTCAGTGTCCACGGGGTAGGCTCGATAAAGTCGGGTTTCATCTGCATGCCGCGGGACATGGCCACGGCTGCTGCGGCGACGGTGGCGATGGTCAGGCTGACGATGATGATTTTGGAAACGTTGTCCAATGCTTTATAGCGGCCGCTTGCCAAAATCAGCAGGCAGGAAACCATAATCATGACGGACACCATGCCGGCATCAAAAGTAAGCGACGGGATCGCCATTTTGACGATGGCGGCGGTAACGATGGCGACTGCGCCGGCATTAATCGTTGCCGATGCAATACATAAAATCAAAAATACCCACAAATAAACGCGGCTTTTTTCGGCATAGCCTTCAATCAGGCTTTTGCCCGTGTCCAGCGTGTAATGTGCGCTGAAGCGGAAAAACGGGTATTTGAACAGGTTGGTCAGAATAATAATCAGCGCAAGCTGCCAGCCGTAAAGTGCGCCTGCCTGCGTGGAGGCAATCAGGTGCGAGCCGCCGACTGCCGCCGAAGCCATCATGATACCCGGGCCGAGAGCATTGATTTTGCTCTTCCAGGTGGAAGCGTGTGTATGTTGTTCAGCCATAATTAGTTTCCGCCTTTTTCAGACGGCCTTATTATCAAAAAAAGGCATATTTTAACGTAAATAAAAAGTTTGCCCAATAATATGCGTAATACTTTTTATCAATCAAAGGGAAAATACGGTGTTAAAAAGCCGAGATGACGGAGTGAACGATATTTTGTGCCAAAAACATTTTTTCAGACGGCCTTGTATCGCTTTTTATTCATGAATATGGGGTAGGGAGGGCAGAGTGTGTCGGTTTGGAAACGAAATGGCTGGGCGAGGCTTTTTGATGCCTTGAGGTCGGCATATTAAGGGGAAGTATGGAGCAGGGAATCCACGTTTTGCTCGGTTATTTCAGCTAGTTGCGACAGCGAGATGCCACGCAGTTCGGCTGCAATTTCGGCGATACGGCGGATGTTGGCTGGTGTATTGGTTTTGTGGCCGAGCATGAAAGGACTGTCGGTTTCGAGAACAAAATCCGTGTCGTCTAAGGTTTGTAAGGCGGCACGGACTTTTTTTGCATTGGGATTGAGCAGCAGCGAGCCTATGCCGATTTTGAAGCCGAGTTTCACCAAAATCCGCGCTTCTTCTACGCTGCCGGAGAAAGCGTGAACGATACCGCCTTGTGTGAAACCGGCGGTTTTGACGGCGGCGGCAATGGCGGCAGAGGCTTTCAGATTATGGATGATGACGCGGCGGTTGAGGTTTTGGGCGAGGATGAGTTGGCGGATAAAGGCGTCGGTTTGCGTGTCGCGTTGGGCTTGGGTTTGCTCTTTGCCATAAAAATCCAAGCCGATTTCGCCAACCCATGCTTGCGGATGCCGGATTAATTCTTTCTCTAATTCTTGGAATGCCGCTTCGTTGAGGCCGTCTGAAAACCACGGATGAATGCCCAAAGCGATATGGATGTTTTCAGACGGCCTTTCCAACTGCGCAACGGAATGCCAATCCTTGGGAGATGTAGCCGGTACGATAAAACGCGCTACGCCGGCGGCTTGCGCTTCGGCAAGCACTGCAGGCAGCGTATCGGCAAGTTTGGGGTCGGCAAGATGGCAGTGGGTGTCGGTGAAAGTCATATTAAATGGCGGTTTACAGCAGATTTAATTGACGCAATTCTTGTTGCACCTTATCTGCATTCCAGTCATGGGAAACGGCAAGGGTCATCAGCGCAGTGGCGGTTTCAAGGTTGCATTTGCCGCCGTTGATGATACCTGCCTGACGCAAAGCATCGCCTTGGGCATAGACGGCGGCGGCGCAACCTTGCGGCACTTGGCTGATGTTGAGCAGCAATTTGCCTTGTTGCGTAAAGGCTTGGACGGCTCGGACAAACGCATCGTTGCTCGGCGCATTGCCGTGGCCGTAGCTTTGCAGAATCAGGGCTTGGGCGGAAAGGTGGGGCAGGCCGTCTGAAAGTTCTTGCGCGGCATAACCGGGAATCAGCGTGCGGACGGAAACTTTGGCTTCAGGATTTGGAAGACGCGGTTTGAGGTCGTCTGAATGGTCGGTCGGGGCAATACGGATATTGTGCCAACCTTTGTTTTCCTCCCATTCGGCGAGTGCGCCAAAATGAAGATTGTCAAAACCTGCGGCGGTTTCGGTGCTGACCTTGCTGCTGCCGACGGATGGGAAGAGCTTGCCGTCAAAGGCAATCGCCACTTGTTTGAGATTGAGCGAGAAGGCAGAAACAGCGGTGGCAAGGTTGCGCGGCGCATCGCTGTTGGCGGCATCGTAAGGCCATTGCGATCCGGTCAGGATAACGGGTTTGTCTAAGCCTTGCAGCGAAAGGGCGAAGAGGTTGGCGGTGTATGCCATGGTATCCGTGCCGTGCAGCACCAAAATGCCGTCATAGTCAGGCAGCTTGGCGATAATAAGCTCCAGCCAGTCGTGCTGGTTTTGCAGCGTTACCGCGGAAGAATCGATGAGCGGCTGGCAAACGTGCCATTCGAAATCAAGGCCGTCTGAAAAGGGGGCAAGGGCTTTATCGACGAGAGCGGTGTCGGGACGCAGGCCGGCGCTGCTTTGGGTCATGCCGATGGTGCCGCCGGTGTAGAGGACGAAGATTTTTTGTTTCATGGTGTTTCTGATGAATGATTGAGGCCGTCTGAAAGCGGGGAAGTGTTTCAGACGGCCTGGAATGGTTTATTGATTGGCTTGTTTTTTGGCTTTTGCAGCGCGTTTTTCGTGTAATTTTTCACGGAAGAAGGTATGGCGGCGGTGTTTTCTCCACCAAATCCAGCCGACAATGACTGCGCCGATGCCCAGTACGGTAAAAATACCTGATTGCAGGCTGTGCATTTTTTCCATCAGCCAGTCTGTATTGCGTGCGCCGTATTCGCCCAGATAAATCCAAACCGGAACGGAAATCAGCGCGGCCAAGCCGTCCATCAGGATAAAGCGCAGGTAGGAAACCTTGCGGCTGATGCCTGCGGTCACGAAAACAGCGGTACGCAGGCCGGGCAGGAAACGGGCGACGAATAAAACCCAGTTGCCGTATTTGTCGAATTTTTCCTGTACTTGAGCATAGCGTTTGGGCGTCATCACGCGGGCAATCGGTTTGAATTTAAGGATTTTTTGTCCCCAAATCCGGCCGGCCGCAAACATAAAGCCGTCGCCTACCAATACGCCGAGCATGCCGACGGCAAACATAATATGCGAGTTGGTATAACCCAGGCCGGAAATCACACCGCCGGTTACCAGTGTCAAATCTTCAGGAATCGGCACGCCGAAGCCGCAAATAACCAAAACGAAAAACACGGCCGCATAGCCGTATTCAACGAAAAAAGATTCTAAAATTGCAAACATGGCCGCCGTCCCACGATAAATATTGATTGATGACTGGATTAAGTTGGAATTTTACCAAAGATAAGGCCGTCTGAAAGCAATCACAAGCAGATATTGTTTAAATTTGACGGTAGTTTGCAAAAAATCTAGAAATTCGGACGTGGAAAGTTGGGATTTGAACAGATTTGGCAGGTACAATAGCCGCTGGTTTATCTTTCAAACCCGAAATGGCGGTCTGCTTTCAGACGGCCTGTTCAGGAAAATGAAATCATGAAATACAGAGATTTGCGAGAATTTATCGCCGGATTGGAAGCTGATGGCAAACTCAAGCGTATTCAGCATCCGGTGTCGCCGCATTTGGAAATGACCGAAATCGCCGACCGCGTATTGCGCGCCGAAGGGCCGGCGTTGTTGTTTGAAAACCCGATTAAGCCTGACGGTACACGTTATGATTATCCTGTGTTGGCGAATCTGTTCGGCACGCCTGAGCGTGTGGCGCTAGGCATGGGTGCGGACAGCGTGTCCAAGCTGCGCGAAATCGGGCAGACGCTGGCGTATTTGAAAGAACCCGAACCGCCCAAAGGCATCAAAGACGCGTTTTCCAAACTGCCGCTGCTGAAAGACATTTGGAGCATGGCGCCGAACGTGGTGAAAAATGCGCCGTGTCAGGAAATCGTGTGGGAAGGAGAAGACGTTGATTTGTATAAACTTCCGATTCAGCATTGTTGGCCGGAAGACATTGCGTCGCTGGTAACATGGGGCTTGACCGTCACGCGCGGTCCGCACAAAAAACGCCAGAACTTAGGCATTTACCGTCAGCAGTTAATCGGCAAAAACAAGCTGATTATGCGCTGGCTGTCGCACCGCGGCGGCGCGCTGGATTATCAGGAATTCCGCAAACTCAATCCCGATACGCCGTATCCCGTCGCCGTCGTACTCGGTTGCGACCCTGCCACCATTTTGGGCGCAGTAACGCCCGTTCCCGATACCTTGAGCGAATACCAGTTTGCCGGGCTGCTGCGCGGTTCACGGACGGAGCTGGTGAAATGTATCGGCAACGATTTGCAAGTGCCCGCCCGTGCCGAAATCGTACTGGAAGGCGTCATCCATCCGAACGAAACCGCGTTGGAAGGCCCATACGGCGACCACACGGGCTATTACAACGAGCAAGACCATTTTCCCGTGTTTACGGTTGAGCGCATCACCATGCGCGAAAACCCTATTTACCACTCCACCTACACGGGCAAACCGCCCGATGAACCTGCGGTTTTGGGCGTGGCGTTGAACGAAGTGTTCGTACCGCTTTTGCAAAAGCAGTTCCCCGAAATCACCGATTTCTACCTGCCGCCCGAAGGCTGTTCCTACCGCATGGCGGTGGTCAGCATGAAAAAACAGTACGCCGGACACGCCAAGCGCGTGATGATGGGCTGCTGGTCGTTCCTGCGCCAGTTTATGTACACCAAATTCATCATCGTGGTCGATGACGATGTGAACGTGCGCGACTGGAAAGAAGTCATCTGGGCGGTAACCACGCGCATGGACCCCGTACGCGACACTGTTTTGATGGAAAATACACCTATCGACTACCTCGACTTCGCCAGCCCCGTCAGCGGACTCGGCGGCAAAATGGGCTTGGACGCAACCAACAAATGGCCGGGCGAAACCGACCGCGAATGGGGACGGGTGATCAAAAAAGACCCTGCCGTTACGGCCAAAATCGATGAGATTTGGGAGAGTTTGGGTTTGTAGATGTCGGATTTATTGGAATTTCTACTGCAAATATTGATGGAAATAATTGGGTCTATGTTTGAGGGTACGGTAGAAATATTGAGGCTCGATTGGAGAAAAAGAAACTCTCCAAAAAAGGCTTGATAATGTTGGCCATATGGTTTGTCATCATTGTTGCACTGATTGCGTATATAGTCATTCCTAAGTAAACATCTTATTCTGACAATGTATCTGTTAAAAGGCCGTCTGAAACTTTTTGGGTTTCAGACGGCCTTTGATTTGAAAACCTAGCGCGGTTTGAGCCACTTCCATTGTTCTTGTATGGTTTCTTGTAGGGCTTTTTGTTTTTCTGCAGGCGTGTTCATGCCATTGGTCAAGCGGCTGTAGTCGAGGGTAATGGAAGGGTTTTGTACGGTTCCACCGATTTTGAGGGGAATCGGTTTGTTTTTAGGTTGCAGCACGTTGCTGATAAGCAGGTTTTCCGATAGCTTTTGGGTATTCAAATCGGTATAGCCGCTGCTGACAACGTGCAGACTGTCGGAAAACAGTTCGGTATTGATATGATGGCTGATGCCTTTCTCGATTTCGCTATTGAGGATGAAATGATGGAAAGGGGTTTTAAGGTTGCTGTTGTCGATTTTTTCCGAAGAGATGCCGTTTTTCAGAATGCTGTCCATATCGATGCCGTGCCATGCGCCGTTGGTGATATCGAGGAGCAGGCTGCCGTTTAGGGCTTGTATCATTTGGGCGCGGTCATTGCCGGTGGTTTTAATGTCGATAACGGCGTCGCCGCTGCCGCTGAAGCTGTGGAAACCGAACAGGTCTTGCAGCAGCGGCTGAATTTGTATGCCTTTTGCGTTTTGCTGAAGGTGGTAGGAAGCAGGTTGGGTTGCCGCAATACTCAGGCCTCCCTCGGTTTTGCCGCCATAAAGCCCGGCTTTGAAACGGTGTAGGGCGATATGTTCTTTATCGGCGGTGAGCAGGGATTCGATGTTTTCTAATTGCAGACCGGCAGTTTGAATGCTGCCAATTTGGAGGTTGGCCTCAATGTCGGGCAACCAGGATTTGGCCAGCAGGGAAGGAAGATTCAGTGATGGCTGGGTTTTCAGGTCTTCCAAGTAAGGGGTCAGATTGAGTTTTTGTAAGGCGATACCGGCGTCAAGGTGCGGACGCGGTTGGGCATCGCGTTGGTATTTAAAGGCCAAGGCGAGGGCTTGTCTGTCAAATGCGCCTTTCAGACGGCCTTCCAATGTATTGAGGCTGAAATTGGCCTGTCCTTCGAGGGTGCTGATGAATCGGGGGCGGGGAAGGCGGTTGATGGTGTCTTGCAGGGTGCTGAGGTGTAGTTTGGGCGCATCGATGCCTTTGCCTTTTTGCCAAACCAACGGGCTGGAAAAGGTAAAGTTGGTTTGGAGGCGGTCGTTTTTATGGCTGCCTTTGAGTTCAAAATTGGCGGCGGTCAAAACGGTTGGATAGAGGTTGGTTTTGTCCAGTTTGAATGAACCGTCCCATTGGTTGTTTTCACTGCCGGCGGTTAATGCTCCGTTGAGTGTGTTGAGGTGTAAATAGCCGTTTTTAAACTGCAAGAGGGGCGAGCGTGCGTTGATATGCAAGTTTTGGTAGCCGCTTTCGGCTTGCAGATTGAAGTCGCGCAAAAGGGCGGTTTGGTTTTGCCAATTAAGGCTGCCTGCGATTTGGGCATCCAGCTTGTTTTTGAGTAATACGGTTTGCAGGTTTAATTTGAGGGCGGGAACGCTCCAGCCGGTATCATCTTGTACAAGATGGCCGATGCCTTGCCAATTGATGGGGTTGCCGATGTTTTGCAGTGTGCCGCTGATATCGAATGGACGGCCGTCTGAATCGGCTCTGCGCAGGGAAAATTGCAGATCGTTTAAGGCAATATCTTGTTCTTTATTGTGATAGCGAATGCTGCCGCTATTGATGATGACGCGGTTGAGATGGAAGCTTTCTTTTGATGCATGTTTTTGTTGCAGGCAGGCAGGCAGGTGGTTTTTGGGACCCAATGTCAGCGACGGATTGGAAAGAATCCATTTTTCAAGAATGGGAGCGTCTGACCATAGGCTGCTCCAGCCAAAGCCCATTTTGGACTCGGCAATGTTCAGCGTCGGCGTATCAGGTTCGGAAGATGAAAGGCTGAGGTCTTTTAAAATAAGCGTAGGGCGCGGCAGCCATTTTCTGCTGATATTGGCATTGTATTTAACTTGGCAGCCATGGGCGGAAAAGTTTTTCTGTATGAATGCGTCGATGTTTTCTGTATTGAATATGCGGAACATTAAGGCACTCAATACCGCCGCGAGGCATAAAAGCACGGCAATGCTGAAAACCAGGGTTTTCAGCCAAAATTTTCCTGAGTGCAACATGGAATGAACAGACAATTCAGATTCTCGCTTTGATGGGAGCTTTAAGGAGTAATGGGAAGTTTAAGCCTTGCTGCTTAAGCGTGTGGAAGTATAACACAGAGTGGGCATGTGTTTCAGACGGCATGGGTATATGAATAAAAACACCGCCCAAAGGCGGTGTTGATTTTAAGCATAAATTATTTACGCAGACCCAGGCGGGTAATCAGTGTACGGTAAGTATCAGGCTGAGTACGACGCAGGTAAGACAGCAGGCGACGACGTTGGCTAACCATTTTCAACAGGCCGCGGCGGCTGTGGTGGTCTTTAGGGTTGGCTTTGAAGTGAGGAGTCAGGTCGTTGATGCGGAAAGTCAACAGAGCGACTTG
>NZ_JBQCTZ010000113.1:0-11215 GCF_051963715.1 Neisseria sp. P0001.S005
CCGTTCAGACGGCCTGACTGACATTTATTGTCACTTTGTAACAATTTCACTGCGAGTAAGGCTTGGGGTTTAGAGATTTCCGGTTTTCGATAAATCAGGTTGTATTGCGTAATACCTTGTTATCTTTGTGCTTTAGTTCTTTTTGGCATTTGCCGGAGATTAGGTACTTAATCTTTCGGGTGTTATTCCTGCAAATTGTATGTCAGTTTTCCTTTATACGCATAATCTGTGTATGCCAGAATGTTGGCTTTATACAATATTCATATTAACGAACCAGAAACGGATTGTACCTTTTCTCATGCCCGATACTGGTCATGCGGCCGTGTCCGGCTATAACTTGCGTGGTTTCGGGCAGAGTTAATAGTTTAGCGCAGATATTGTTTATGAGGTCATCATGATTGCCGCGCGGAAAATCTGTGCGACCAACGGTCTCATAAAATAAAACATCGCCTGCGACTAAAAGACCGTTTTCGGCGTTATAGAAAACGACTTGGCCGGGAGTGTGGCCGGGAATGTGGAGGACTTGGAAGCTGTGGTTGCCGACCTTGAGCGATTCTCCTTCTTCCAACCAGCGTGTCGGCGTGAATGATGGAGAAACGGGGAAGCCGTATTGCGCCGTCGTTTGCGGAAGGGCTTGGAGCAGGAATTCGTCGTCTTTGTGCGGGCCGAGAACGGGTATATCGCAGGTTTTCAAAAGTTCAACTACGCCGCCTGCGTGGTCAAGATGGCCGTGGGTCAGCCAAATGGCGGTCAGCTTGAGGCCTTTGTTTTGGACTTGTTGCAATAAATAGGGTACATCGCCGCCGACATCGGTCAAAACGGCTTCTTTGGTTTCATCGTCCCAAATCAGCGTGCAGTTTTGACGGAAGGGGGTAACGGCGTTGATTTCAAATTGGAGTGCCATGGGTGTTCCTAGGAAAGGCTTGTTTAATGTTGTTTACGTTTCAGACGGCCTTTTGCACATTGGTGCATACTTTCGGCTACAATCGCAGCTTTTACGCAACAGAGGCCGTCTGAAAATGGAAAATACCTATTTTAACCTGTAGCAGACCATACGCAACGAAGCCGAGCAGTCGGCGGCGGAAGAACCTATGCTGGCCAGCTTCCTCCACATGACCGTGCTGCGGCACGACAGTTTGGAGCGGGTGCTGGCCTTCCACCTGTCGAGCAAGCTGGCCAATCCGACCATGGACATGCGCACGCTGTACGAACTCTACCTGCACGCGCTGGAAAAAGAACCGTGTATCGGCGAAGCCGTCCGCGCCGACATCGCCGCCTATTACGAACGCGACCCGGCCTGCGACCAATACTGCCTGCCGCTTTTGTATTTCAAAGGCTACCATGCCATTCAGGCGCACCGCATCAACCATTGCCTGTGGAAGGAAGGGCGCAAAACGCTGGCCTATTTCCTGCAAAACCGCGCTTCCGAAGTGTTCGGCGTCGATATCCATCCGGCCGCCCGTTTCGGGCAGGGGATTATGATTGACCACGGCACCGGCGTCGTCATCGGCGAAACCGCCGTTTTGGGCAACGACATTTCCATCCTTCACGGCGTAACCCTCGGCGGTTCGGGCAAAGAGGGCGGCGACCGCCATCCGAAAATCGGCGACGGTGTGATGATAGGCGCGAACGCTTCCGTGTTGGGCAACATCCGCGTGAACGAATGCGCGAAAATCGGCGCGGGCAGCGTGGTGGTGTCGGACGTACCCGCCTACAGCACCGTCGTCGGCGTGCCCGCCCGCGTGGTCGGCAACAAATCGCATGCCAAACCGGCGGAAGAAATGAATCAGAATTTTTATGAGGAAATGAATCAGGATTTCTATATTTGAACCTGTCCGTTCGGTAAGCGGTAAAACCTTGAGGCCGTCTGAAAGCAAAACATCCCTGCTTTTCAGACGGCCTCCCTGCCGCCCTTAATTTTTTTAAAGTTTTGTATGATTTCTTGAAATTTTGAAAACACACAAACCCCGCATACCAAACTGCTATAATCGCGCCGATTTTATAGCACCAACCAAGCTGCGGCGGGCACCTGCCGCTTTTTTATAACCTGAATTTTATAACCTAAAAAGGGAAAACATGACTATGCAAAAACCATCTCCCGCACACCGCCTTTTAACCCTCGCCGCCCTGCTGGCCGCCCTGCCTGCCGCCGCCGCGCCTAATAAGATTACCGAAATCGAAGATAATGGTTCGTATGCAACCGCCATCAACGGAAACGGTTCGATAGTAGTAGGAGGACTCGGCACACAAGCCGCCGTCTGGTCGGGCACTAACTGGGCGAAAAAAACCATCCTCGGCACACTGAAAACTGATGATGAATTGCTCGCTGGGGCATACCTTCAACCAAGTGCATCGGGTGTAAGCGGTGACGGCTCGGTGGTAGTCGGACATACTATCGACGACAACAGAAAAATTCACGCCATCGTCTGGTATGGTAACAATTGGGAGAAAAAAATCGATCTCGGCACGCACAGAAATGACAATTCAGGCGATTCTGGAGCAAATGCAGTCAGCAGAGACGGGAAAATAATAACCGGATATGCAGCTGGCAAAAACTCTTCTGCTCGCGCCACCGTCTGGTCGGGCAGCAACTGGGCCACTAAAACCGACCTCGGCACACTGGAAACCGGCAATTCCGGCATTTCGTACGGTCACGCCATCAGCAGCAACGGTTCGGTAGTGGTTGGAACCTCGACGGACGACTCTGACAGATTCCGGGCCGTTACTTGGTCAGGCAAAGACTGGAGCACCATAACCGACCTCGGTACGCTCAGAACCGAAAATTACGGCAGATCGTACGGATACGGCATCAGTGGCGACGGCTCGGTGGTGGTCGGAAAGTCAGACCGCTACATATACGAAGAACGGGCCGTCGCCTGGTATGGCAGCGGCTGGACGGAGAAAACCGACCTCGGCACGCTGAAAAAAGACAACTCCGGTTCTTCCGCAGCATACGCTGCCAACGGCGACGGTTCTGTTCTGGGCGGATATGCATTCAATGACGACGACGAAAGACGTGCCGTCGTCTGGTCAGGCAGTAACTGGGCGGACAAAACCGACCTCGGCACACTGACAACCGATAATTCAGGTGATTCACGAGTATCTGCTATCAGCGCCGACGGCAATTTTGCGGTCGGAGAGGCAGAAAACGACAACGGCAACACCCGCGCCGTCGTCTGGAACCTGCGCAGCTTCAACATCCGCGCGGCAGATACCGCCAACACCCGCGCCTCCCTGTCGCTGCTGTCTGCCGACACCGCCGCCATGCTCGCGCAGCGCGCCCGCGCGGCTGAAAACCTGCTGGGCGGCTGCCGCGCCGACGGCGGCAAATTCTGCTACAGCGCCGGATACCGCCGCGACATAGGACACGGCGCAAGCTCGCGCGGCGCAGACTTCGCCTTTGGCTACGGCTTCACCGACAACTTCGATGCCGCCGTCTCCCTGGCGGTTCCCGCCCGTGCCGAAGAAAACGGCAGTCACCGCCTGAAATCCGGCGTCGGCATCGGCCTGTCCGCACGCCTCCATAACGGCGCGGGCTGGTATGCCGTACCTGCCGCCGCCTTCGAAACGGACAAAACCCGCATCCGCCGCCCCCACCTGAACGGCACGGAAAGCCCCGAGAACACCGTCCGCACCAAAGGCCGCGCATACAGCCTGACGGCCGGCCGCGACTACGGCACGTCCGGTGAAAAAACCTTAGGCTGGTACGCCGCGCTGCGCCGCACCGAAGCCGAACGCCCGTCTTATAGCGAAGATGCGGGCCTGTCCTTCCCGTTTGCCTACGACGCGGCCAAGCTGAAAGAAACCTCATTGGCGGCAGGCATAAAAGGCCGCCTGCCCCTGACCGGCAAGCTGGCATGGTACGGCAATGCGGAAGTTGCACAGCGCGTGGGCGGCGGCAAATCCCGCTTCACCGCCGAGGCTCCTTTCTTCGGCAAATATGAAACGGAGCGCGAAACCTCGCGTACCCGTCCGTCCGTACAGACCGGCGTAGACTACGCCTTCAGCCCCTCCGCCGTGCTGTCGCTGGGCGGCTATATCGGCCGCAACGCCTTCTCCGGCACCGACAAAGGCATGTTCCTGAAGCTGAACGGCAAGTTCTAATCGTTGTAAGGCAATAAAAAAGGCCGTCTGAAACGTGAACTGCACCCCAAAAGTTGGACATCCCCTCCAACTCACAAGGTGCAGTTTTTTTATGAGCAAATATACATTACACTTCAAATACCAGGCCGTACTCCACTACCTGCACATACGCAGCCAACAGCGTACCACAGACCATTACGGCATTTCCCGAACCCACCTGCGACGATGGATACGCGCCTATCAAGAAGGCGGCATCGGCGCACTCGAACATCCCCAATCCAAAACCATGCCCCAACACCGCAAAAACCCCTTTATCGCAGACAAACCCGACCACGAAAAAACACAGGCAGAGCTTATCGAAGAGTTGTGCTATATGCGCGCAAAGGTTGCCTACCTATAGGGAATTGCTTGCGGAGCATTCCATGGTTCAAAGCATGTCGCGAAAGGCGAATTGTTGGGACAATGCGCCGATGGAAAGCTTCTTTGCGGTGTTGAAGACGGAGTGTTTCTATAACGCAGGAGAATTGACGGTGGACGAATTGATGAAACAGATAGATGATTATATGGATTACTACAACCGGGAGCGTTGCAGTTTGAAATTGAAAAAGCCGAGTCCTGTCGCATACAGAACCCGGCTTGCACAGAGCGCCTGAATAGGCTTTTATGAGTGTCCAAGATTTGGGGGCCAGTTCATTTTTTGCTATTATGTATATATAATAAAAAGCAAGTCTGGAAAAATGTCTTATGAATAATGTAATGCGGATCATGATACCGATTTTTGCGGTTTCTTTCATCTCTGCGGCGTTTGGTGCAGATTTGTTGTTGGCGCAGGAATATAAAAATCAAGATATTGCCGGTTGGGCCATGAGTGAAAAGTTGGATGGCGTACGCGCGTATTGGGACGGCAGGCGGCTGGTCAGTCGTCAGGGTTATGCGTTTACACCGCCCAAAGGTTTTACAGCAGGTTTTCCGCCGTTTCCGATGGATGGTGAGTTGTACAGCGGACGAGGGCAGTTTGAGCAAATTTCCGCGACGGTGCGTTCTGCCTCGGGAAATTGGGACGGCATCCGTTTGCATGTTTTTGATGTGCCGCAGGCGCAGGGTAATCTGTATCAGCGGCTGGAAACGGCTTCGAAATGGCTGAAATCACACCCGTCGGCACGGTTTACGGTCATTCCGCAAGTCAAGGTGCGCGACAAACAGCATGCTTTGGATTTTTTGAAACAAGTTGAAGCGTTGGGTGGGGAAGGGGTGATGCTGCGTCAACCTGAAGCCCGTTATGCAAGCGGTAGAAATGGGCAGCTGTTGAAGCTGAAAAGTGAATATGATGATGAATGTACGGTAACGCGTCATTATGAGGGCAAAGGGCGCAATGTCGGGCGTTTGGGTGCGGTAGGATGCAAAAACCAATATGGCGAGTTTCGTATCGGCAGCGGTTTTAAGGATAAAGACCGCGACCATCCGCCGAAAATCGGTGCGCTGATTACTTACCGTTATCGTGGTTTTACGCAAAAGGGAACGCCGAAATTTGCAACATTTGTCAGGGTGCGCTCGGATCGATAAAACAAATGAAAGGCCGTCTGAAAATAGGTTTCAGACGGCCTTTAATATAGATGTTGCATAGCCTTTAGGGCTAATCTACGTCAGCCCCTAGCCTTTTATAAGGTTTCCAATACATCAGGCAATTCGGCCAAGCTGTTGAGTATGGCGACATGGGGCATGGAGGAAAGCTGTTGGGCGGTGTATGCGCCGGTGGTGACTGCGATGGCACGGATTTTGGCATTGGCGGCCATTTCTAGGTCGTGGGTGGTATCGCCGACGACGACGGCCTCTTCCGGTTCAACACCCAGTCGGTCGCAGAGGGCAAGTACCATGTCGGGCGCGGGTTTGGACGGATATTCGCTAGCGCAGGCAGTTTCCAGCCAAAAGGCTTGGGTGTCGGTTTGTGCAATGGCTTTGTCCAAGCCGCTTCGGCCTTTGCCGGTGGCGATGGTAAGCCAATAACCTTGTTGTTGCAAGCGTTGCAGGCAGGACAGAGCTTCGGGGAACAGGGTCATATTGTGATTGTTGGGATTGAGGTAGTGCGCGGCATAGGTCTCAATCAGTGTTTCCTGAACGTGTTCGCTGACGTTGTGGGCAAGGCGGCGGATGATGCCGGAGAGGCTGTATCCGATGAGCGGACGGATTTGGTCGGCTTCGGGAACGGGCAGGCCGCAATCGGCAAAGCTTTGTTGAAAGGTGTGGATGATGGGGTTGGTGGTGTCGGCAAGCGTGCCGTCCCAGTCGAAAATAATGAGTTTGGGTTTCATGGGTTTCCTTTCAGACGGCCTTTTCCTGATTTTCCAACATTACAATGAATTGCGCCAATTCTTGCGGCAGGGGGGCTTTCAGGATCAGTTTTTCGCCGGTCAGCGGATGGGTGAGGTGCAGCTCGGAAGCGTGCAGGAACATTCTTTTCAAACCGAGTTTCTGCAGGCGTTTGTTGGCCTGATAGTCACCGTAGCGTTCGTCGCCGGCAATGGGGCAGTCTTGCGATTGCAGGTGGACGCGGATTTGGTGGGTGCGGCCGGTTTTCAGGGTGGCTTCGACAAAGGTCAGGTCGGAAAGGCCGACTTGGTGCAAAAGGCCGTCTGAAAAACGGTTTAACACGCGGAAGATGGTGTGGGCGGATTGGCCGTCTTCGCTGACGCGCACCATTTTTTCGCCTTGTGCGCCGGTGTATTTGAACAGGGGGAGCTTGACGTGGAAGCGGTCGTTCGGCAGCCTGCCGACACCCAGTGCGAGATAGATTTTTTTCGGATGGTCGTTGCGGATGGCTTCGTGTAGTTTCACCAAGGCGCTGCGTTTTTTTGCAATCATCAAAAGGCCGCTGGTGTCTTTGTCGAGGCGGTGGACGAGTTCGAGATAACGCGCTTCGGGGCGGGCGCGGCGGATTTGTTCGATGACGCCGAAGCTCACGCCGCTGCCGCCGTGGACGGCGACGCCGGATGGTTTGTTGATGACCAAAAGCGCATCGTCTTCGTAAACGATGTCAAACTCGCGCGCAGGCGCGGCCTGGCTTTCAGACGGCCTTTGTTTTTCAGCGATGCGTATCGGCGGAATGCGGACGGTATCGCCTGCCTGAATGCGGTTGTCGGGTTTGCAGCGTTTTTTGTTCAGCCGCACTTCGCCGGCGCGGATAATGCGGTGGATATGGCTTTTCGGGACGCCTTTGAGGATTTTTATCAGATAGTTATCAAGGCGTTGGCCTTCTTCGTGTTCGGCAACGGCAATCAGGCTGACTGAATCTTTGCGTATTGCGTGCATTTTCTCTATAATCCCAAACGTCCGTTTCGGGACCCGAACCTGCCGTCGCAGGCCGTCTGAAACGGATTTATTGTTAAAACGAGATTTTATATTAAAAACGCACTCCGCAAAGCATTTCCTTGTGTTTGTTCAAAGCCGGCAAACGCAATCCCGTAATTAAGTTTGAATTGAACCTGCCGTCCGGCCGGGCGTAAGACACAGTCCGCGCAGCACCGTCCGAAATTACCGGCGCTACGATAATAAGAAGATGTAGGCTGCCTTATTTTGTCCGAAGCATCAGCATTCGGACGGCAGCGGAACCATCAACCTTTCCGCCGCATTGTTCTTTATTTCCTTCTTTATCCGAATCCGTCCGCACATGGCTTGAGCTCAAGCATGCAACCTTGCGGATTTCAAATCAAATACTGGTTACACGGGGATTTTCCCATCTTGCCTTTGAAGAGTGCCAACCGGACAGACAGGCCGTCTGAAAAAGATATTCACAAATCAAACGGCCGCTGTTCACGAGGTGACTATGAAAAGAATGTTATTCAACGCAACGCAGGCCGAAGAGCTGCGCGTTGCCATTGTCGATGGCCAAAACCTTTTGGACTTGGACATCGAAACGCTGGGCAAAGAACAGCGTAAAGGCAATATCTACAAAGGTATCATTACCCGCATCGAGCCGTCGCTGGAAGCGTGTTTCGTCGATTACGGAACCGACCGCCACGGCTTTTTGCCGTTTAAGGAAGTATCGCGTTCATATTTCCGCGACTACGAAGGCGGCAGGGCGCGTATTCAGGACGTGCTCAAAGAGGGCATGGAAGTCATCGTCCAAGTCGAAAAAGACGAGCGCGGCAACAAAGGCGCGGCACTGACCACTTTCATCAGCCTGGCCGGCCGCTATTTGGTATTGATGCCGAACAACCCGCGCGGCGGCGGCGTATCCCGCCGTATCGAAGGCGAGGAGCGTCAAGAGTTGAAAGCCGCCATGGCCGAACTCGACATTCCGAACGGCATGAGCATTATTGCTCGCACAGCCGGCATCGGCCGCAGCGCGGAAGAGTTGGAATGGGACTTGAACTACCTCAAGCAACTCTGGCAAGCCATTGAAGAAGCAGGAAAAGCACACCATGACCCTTACCTGCTCTTCATGGAAAGCTCGCTGCTCATCCGCGCTATCCGCGACTATTTCCGTCCCGACATCGGCGAAATTCTGGTGGACAATCAAGAGGTTTATGACCAAGTCGCCGAGTTTATGAGCTACGTCATGCCGAGCAACGTAGGTCGTCTGAAACTCTATCAAGACCACACGCCGCTGTTCTCACGCTTCCAAATCGAACACCAAATCGAAAGCGCGTTTGCCCGCAGCGTCAGCCTACCTTCCGGCGGCGCGATTGTGATTGACCACACCGAAGCCCTGGTTTCCATCGATGTCAACTCCGCCCGCGCGACACGCGGCGCGGACATCGAAGACACCGCGTTCAAAACCAATATGGAAGCCGCCGAAGAGGTCGCCCGTCAAATGCGCCTGCGCGACTTGGGCGGTTTGGTCGTCATCGACTTCATCGACATGGAAAATCCGAAACACCAACGCGATGTTGAAAACGTCCTGCGCGACGCGCTCAAAAAAGACCGCGCACGCGTGCAAATGGGCAAACTTTCGCGTTTCGGCCTTTTGGAGTTGAGCCGCCAACGTTTGAAACCGGCTCTGGGAGAAAGCAGCCATGTTGCGTGTCCGCGCTGTGCCGGTACAGGCGTCATCCGCGGCATCGAATCCACCGCCCTGCACGTTTTGCGCATCATTCAAGAAGAAGCAATGAAAGACAACACCGGCGAAGTACACGCACAAGTGCCTGTCGATGTTGCCACCTTCCTGTTGAACGAAAAACGCGCCGAGCTGTTTGCGATGGAAGAGCGCTTGGATGTGAACGTCGTCCTGATTCCAAACATCCACTTGGAAAATCCGCACTACGAAATCAACCGCATCCGCATTGATGACGTAGAAGAAGACGGCGAACCGAGCTACAAACGCGTTGCCGAGCCGGAAGAAGACGAATCTGCCAAACCTTTCGGCAGCGAAAAAGCCAAAGCAGCCCGTCCTGAGCCTGCCGTCAAAGGCGTGCGCCATACCCAGCCTGCGCCAACTGTCGCCCCTGAGAAAAAAGCCTCTTGGTGGGACAGCTTCAAAGCCTGGTTGAAACGTATTTTCGGCGGCGAGCCTGCGCCTGCCGCAGTTGCTCAAGAGCCTGCCGAAAAACGCACTACAACCAACCGCAGCCAAAACAGCAACCGCCGTTCAAACAGCCGCCGTCAAAATCCACGCCGCAACAACAAACACGACGGCAGTAAAGTCGAAGTGCGCGAAGTAGGTGCCGAAGCCGCCGACAGTAAGTTTGAAGAAAGCAAATCAAACGAAAGCCGCAACGACGAGCGTAAAGAAAGCCGCCGCAGCCGCAACCGCAACAACCGCCGCGATGAGCGCAACAACGAGCGTAACCGTGTTGAGGAAACGGTTGAAGACGTAAACGTTCAAGAAGTGGCCGCACTGGCTGAGATGCCGTCTGAAAACCAAGCGGAACAAAACGGCAATAAACGCCGCCGCAACAACGGCCGTAACGAGCGCAACCGCCATCAATCTACGGAAAACCGTGTTGAAGACGTGAACGTTCAAGCCGATGGCGAACAGGCGCGAGTTGAAACGGACGACAATGCTCGCAGCGAAGAGGGTGTGAAAAACAACGGCCGTCAAGGACGCGACCGCAACAATCGTCAGCGCAACAATCGCAACGACCGCCGTTCTAACAGCAAAAAACGCAATATTCCGTCTTCAGCAAAAATCGAGCAATACCTGAACATTACCGATACCGCCGACAAAGTTCTCTTTGCTGTGGCGCATGTTTTGGGTTTGAACGAAACGGTTGAAGCTGCAAATGCGACATTGTCTTCTGAAAGCGATCAAGCCGAGCCGCTGGTGATTGTAGTATCCGAGCCTGAAGTGACCAGCGCAGAGCCATTCGTATTTGCGATTGAAAGCGAAGACGAGCCTGCCGTAGCGCAAACTGAAGGCGCTGATGCCGAACAAGCCCTGCTTGCTTCTGCAGTCAGCAATGTCAAAGAAGCCATTGCTGCGGTATTGTCTCCGAATGCAACGGCTACTGTTGCACCGGTTGAAGCACCAGCCGGAACTGTTGCCACACAAACTGAAGCCGTAGCTGAAAAAGCGCCTGTTGCCGCTGTTTTGCCGGAAGGTTTGGGCGATTTGATTTTCGTTGAAACCGATCCGCAAGCCGTTGCCGCTTTTGCCGCGCAGCCACAACCCGAACCGGTTGCCAAAACACGCCGTTCGGATGTGCCTAAAGTAGAAGTGGAAGACGTAGCAGTCGAAATGATTTTGGTGGAAACACGCAAAGACTAAGATTGGTTTTCCAGTTAAAAGCCCGATGTTGAACGCATCGGGCTTTTTATTGGTTGAGAGGGAGTGAGCCACTTATTTTTTGTGTTTGCCATGAGCGTTGCTTCATGGTTAAAAAGCAGGATAGCGCTGAGAAAGGGAGGGGTGTGATTCTTTCAATGGGAAGGGCTTGACGATAAATAGATCGGTATGAAAAAAGGCCGTCTGAAATGGTTTCAGACGGCCTTAGTTTGTGTGTATGTTTGGGTATTGTGATTATTTTTTGTTCAGAGAGTCACGGATTTCGCGCAACAACAGAACTTCTTCGCTAGGCTCTGCCGGTGCTTCTTCAGCAGGAGCTTCGGCTTTTTTCACGGAGTTGATGGCTTTAACCACGCAGAAGATGGCAGCGGCGATGATCAGGAAGCTGATCACGGTGTTGATGAACAGACC
>NZ_JBQCTZ010000114.1:0-11194 GCF_051963715.1 Neisseria sp. P0001.S005
CTGTCTGCTTCGTTTTCTTCACCGCGTCAGCAGCGAAGAACCGAACTATACGCCTACCAACAAAACCAGTCAACACCCAATTTCAAAAAAATTAAAATTTTTTCACAACTATCTGTATTTAAATAATTTAAAATTTATTGGATTTTATCATTCGATAGATAAAACAGATATTCTATAGATAAATAGTCCTGCGGCTTTGCTCTTATTTGCCACATTCAACCACTCTACACCTCTATATTACTGGCGCTTTAGCCCTATCTACTCTTACAATCTCTACTTTCTCCAATAAAACAATCATAAATTTTAGAATAGTGCCTATTATGAGTAACGAAAAGATTCAACAAAAATTTGAACAAGCATATCACTCTTTCATCGAAGAGGAAAATTACGAGGAAGCCCTTAAACGTGCCGAAATTCTTTGTCTTCTCAACCCCCAATCTGTCGAATTTCATCATAAAGTTGCTTATGCCTATCTAAAGCAATTGAAATGGGAAAAAGCCATTGAGTCCGAAATGAAAACATTGGAGCTGGATAGCGCCTATATCCCTGCTTTGGATTTACTTGCACATGCTTACGGCGCTCTAGATAACTGGGAAAAAACCGGGTTTTACGGTCATCAGGCTTTGGTTCTAAAAGATAAAGCCATCCCAGACCTAGAACATGAAATCATTCCAACACCAGCTCCAAAAAACGGCAAACGGATTATCTCCTTTTCTTTATTTGGCAATAATTCTAAATATATTGAGCCTGCCGTATTAAATACCCAGCTTGCGCCTGTGCTTTTCCCCGGTTGGACATGTCGTTTTTATGTCGACGATTCTGTATCAGCTGAAGATATTCAACGATTTAGAAATAACGGTGCCGAAGTGATTAAGGTTGGCGCACCGTTGGACAACTGGCCGGGTACGATGTGGCGCTTTCTTGCCATCAATGATCCCGAGGTTGAATACGTTATTTTCCGTGATGCAGATTCTATTATTTGCTATCGTGATGCTGCAGCCGTATCCGAATGGATAAAAAGTGGCACCCTATTCCACACTATTCGCGACTCAGGCTCGCATACTGCCCTGATTCTTGCGGGCATGTGGGGCGCTAAAGCGGGTGCAGTCCCAGATATGCAGGAAAGAATTCAGAACTTTGTCGATGAGGGCTATCCTTCCAGACATTTTGCCGACCAAGATTTTCTAGAAAAAGAATTGTGGGCCTATATCCGTCAGAATCTGTTTGCACATGACAGATTATTTGATTTCTGTAATGCACACGAAATTCCCGGCGAGTTCTACTCTAATTATCAAATCGCTTTCAGCGAAGGAGTCACCAGCTTTAACGCAACGACTGATTATGAAGACGGCAGTCTGGCAAGATGGACGCTGTACTCCAGTGCTTCGCCTTTGGTCAATCCGGACTACTCGCTCAATGTTGTTCCTGAATTTAAAGTCTGCAGTTATGTGACTGAAGTGAAAAACGGAGCGGTTTCAGCATTCTTACCAAAGAGATATGGTAATGCGATTAAAGCAAAACTAGCCAGAATCAACATCGAACAAATCTAATTTGATTTGATTCCTATATATCTCATTTAATGAACCCGTTATTTATGAGCAAACACATTCTCCTCGGCATTACCGGCGGTATTGCGGCGTATAAATCTTGTGAACTGGTCAGACTGCTGAAAAAGCAAGGACATTCTGTATCAGTGGTGATGACGGATTCTGCGACAGAATTTATCTCCCCGCTGACTTTCCAAGCTTTAACCGGCAATCCTGTTTTATCGGATACCTATTCAGGTGCCTCCAATAATGGCATGGCGCACATCAATCTGACGCGAGAAGCCGACGCATTTCTTATTGCGCCTGCAACTGCCAATACGATTGCCAAAATTGCCAACGGATTGGCTGATAATCTACTGACCAACTTGGTAGCAGCCAGGAAATGCCCTTTGGCCGTTGCGCCTGCAATGAATGTTGAAATGTGGAGCAACCCTGCCAACCTGCGCAATATTGAGCAGCTGGTTTCAGACGGCATTACCGTGCTTTACCCAAACAGCGGCGAACAGGCTTGCGGCGAAACAGGTACAGGCAGAATGGTCGAAGCGGTCGATCTGGCAGATTTGTTAGAGGATTTATGGACACCCAAGCTATTGAGCGGCAAAAAAGTTCTGATTACAGCTGGCGCAACATTTGAAGCCATCGATCCTGTCCGCGGCATTACCAATATTTCCAGCGGACAAATGGGCATGGCTTTAGCGCGTGCGTGCCGTGCTGCCGGAGCGAAAGTCACGCTGATTTACGGTCAAATTCAGACGGCCTTGCCCGCAGGCTTAACTCATTCTGAACAGGCTGTCAGCGCAGAAGCCATGTATCAGGCAGTTCGCCGCCATATCCATGAGCAGGATGTCTTTATTTCCGTTGCAGCCGTTGCAGACTATAAAGTCAAAAACAGCAGCAACGAGAAACTGAAGAAAAACGGCAATCAGCCCCCAGTTATCGAACTGACAGAAAATACGGACATTCTCGCCTCCGTTGCCGCCCTGCCTTCTCCACCATTCTGCGTCGGCTTTGCAGCGGAAAGCCATCAGGTCTTGGAATTTGCTCGTGCAAAACGTTTGCGCAAAAACGTACCGATGCTGGTGGCTAACCAAGTTTCCGTTTCCATGGGTAAGCCAACCAATCAAATCACCATTATTGATGACCTTGCTGAAACCTCATTTCCGGAAACATCGAAACGCCAAGCAGCAGATGAAATCGTCAAACGCCTAGCTGAATTATTGGCTTAATCAAACAAAAGGCCGTCTGAGAATTTTTCAGACGGCCTTTTGTTTAAACACATTAAATCACAAACCCAATTCGCGTAGGAAACGAATATCGTCTGCCCAACCGGATTTCACTTTCACCCAAATCTTCAAGAAGACTTTGGTATCAAACAATTTTTCCATATCAAGGCGGGCTTCAGTAGAAATTTTCTTCAATTTCTCCCCACCCTTGCCAATCAAAATCGCCTTTTGGCTGTCTTTATCGACCAACACCGCGATATAAATGCGGAACAGTCCGCTTTCCTCTTCCTCAAACTGCTCCACTTCAACATTCATCGCATACGGCAACTCTTCGCCCAAATAGCGGAACAATTTTTCGCGCACAATTTCCATCGCCAGGAATCGGCTGGATTTGTCCGTCACCATATCTTCCGGATACATCGGGATACTTTCCGGCAGATAAGGCTTGAGCAATTCCAGCAGATTGGCAATACGCAGGCCATGTTTCGCGCTGACTGCCTCGCTGGCAGCAAATTCAAACTCTTGGCGTACTTCATTGATAAAAGCTTCAAGCGCAAATTTATCTTTGGCTTTATCTTTATCGATTTTATTGACTACCAATACCACAGGCGTATGCTTAGGCAACTGCTTCAACACCACGCGGTCGGCATCGGTAAAGCGCATGGCTTCCACCACAAAAACCACCACATCCACGCCGCTCAACGCTTCGGTTACGTTTTGATTAAGACGGTCATTCAAGGCATTGCGGTGATTGGTTTGAAAACCCGGCGTATCGACAAACACAAATTGCGCCGTATCGTCGGTGTAAATACCGGTGACACGGTTGCGCGTGGTTTGTGCTTTTTTACTGGTAATACTGATTTTCTGACCGATTAAATGGTTCATCAGCGTGGATTTGCCGACATTAGGACGACCCACGATGGCCACAAAGCCGCAACGATAATCCGTCGGGTGTTGTGACTCGTTTTGCAAAAAGGTTTCGATATCCATTTATATATGACTTTCTTTATTGTTTCAGACGGCCTTTGCATTTTCTCAAAGGCCGTCTGAAGTATTATTTTTTAGCTTTTTTCAAAGGAAACTTCTGTTCCAACCATTCTAAGGCTTCACATGCCGCTTTTTGCTCGGCCACTTTTCGACTGCTGCCGCGTGCATTGCAGATGAAACCGAGTTCGCCCAAATCACAGGAAATCACAAACATCGCATCAGCCGTCTGCTCCGCCTGCTCTTCGATTCGGTATTTTGGCAGGGCAAAGCGGCGTGCCTGCAAGGCTTCCTGCAAAGCGGTTTTACTGTCTTTCTTGCCGATATTCAAATCCGCACGTTTCACGCGTTCCGCAAACAAATGGCGAACCACTTTTTCCGCCGCAGAAAAATCAGCATCAAAGCTGACCGCCGCAAACATCGCCTCCATTGCGTCTGCTAAAATCGAAGGCCGTCTGAAACCGCCGCTCTTCAACTCGCCGGCACCCAAATACAAACCGTCGCCGACATTCATTTCCAACGCAATTTCAGCCAATACGCCTTCATTTACCAAAGCCGCGCGCATCCGCGACAACTCGCCTTCCGACAATTTCGGAAACGCGTCAAACAACATCCGTGCCACGGAATAGTTCAAAATCGAATCGCCGACAAATTCAAAACGCTCATTGTGTTTGGCATTATAGCTGCGGTGGGTCAAAGCCTGCTGAAGCAGCTCCATATTGCGGAACTCATAGCCCAGACGCTTTTGAATCGCTCGATGCGCCTGCTGTTTGAGCAAATCAGGTTTCATTCCATACTTTCAAAAAAACAGCCGGAAAACACGCCTCATCCGCAGTGAAACAAAATAAAAAGGCTACACCGGCAACTTTTTTATTTTGGCTCATTGTTTCTTGCGTCCCTCAAGCCAATAAACAATCAAAAGCCGTCATGTTCAAACCTGACGGCACTTGCCGACATTGTACCATCAAACCGCCCCTGCACACATCCGTGCGGAAAAGCGGCGAATCGTGTAAAATCATGCCAAATCATCTCTTTGTCAACCTCATGAACAAATTTGCCCAAGCATTGGCCGCAGCGCTCGACCGCTGCATCGTCACCAACACCGTCGCCGAACAAGGCGAGCCCGTCGGCTTCCTCTACCGCGAAGCCCCCGTATTTGAAAACGACAGCGGCTGGCGTATTTTCAGCGGCGACGAAACCGACGAATACACCGACAATCCCGACAATTTCAGCATTGTCAGCCTCTCTGCCATTACCGCAGACAATCCCGACATCGCGCCCCTGCTGACTCAAGCAGAAGGCAGCGCGTGGGAATTGAACGAAGACGGCGAGTTCCAAGCCGTTGCCGATTGGCAGCCGCAAGAATAACCCATCCCTATTTCGTTTCAGACGACCTACTTTATAACAAGGCCGTCTGAAACCGAGCCGAATCCCTATTTCACAAATACTGAAGGAATCATCATGAACATTATCGAACCACGCCTCGATGGCACCAACCTGCGCATCGGCATCGTTCAAGCCCGCTTCACCAACGAAATCGGCAGCGAAATGGTCAAAGTATGCTGCCGCACCTTGAAAGAATTGGGCGTATCCGAAGACAACATCACGCTTGCCACCGTCCCTGGCGCGCTTGAAGTGCCTATCGCGCTGATGAACCTCGCTTCATCCGAACAATTCGATGCCCTGATTGCCATCGGCGTTGTCATTCGTGGAGAAACCTACCACTTTGAATTGGTATCTAATGAGTCCGGCGCAGGTGTCAGCCGCGTTGCCCTCGACTACAACATCCCTATCGCCAACGCCATCCTGACGACTGAAAACGACGAACAAGCCGTTGCGCGTATCGAAGAAAAAGCCTCCGATGCCGCCAAAGTTGCCGTAGAATGTGCCAACTTGGTCAACCATCTTTTGTCAGAACAATACGAAGACGACGAAGAATAAGCTTCTCCCCGTATTGAATACCGCATATTTTCAGACGGCCTCTCAATCATGACATTGAGGCCGTCTGAATCATTCAATATTCAGCCGACAACCATCGGCACTCTCTTCACAAGGAATACCCATGAAAAGCCCACGCCGCCGCGCACGCGAGCTTGCCGTACAAGCTATTTATCAAGCAGGCATCAACAAAACCGCCGCTCCCGAAATTGCCAAAAACATCCACGAACTGTCCCAAACATCCAATATGGATGAAGAACTGTTCAACAAATTGTTTTTCGGCGCACAAACCCATGCCGAAGAATACATGGAAAAAATCAGCCCCCTGCTCGACCGCGACGAAAAAGACCTCAGCCCTATCGAACGCGCCGTTTTGCTGGTTGCCTGCCATGAGCTGAGCACCAT
Source organism: Neisseria sp. P0001.S005 (assembly GCF_051963715.1). NCBI lineage: Bacteria > Pseudomonadati > Pseudomonadota > Betaproteobacteria > Neisseriales > Neisseriaceae > Neisseria > Neisseria sp. P0001.S005. The sequence goes on from NZ_JBQCTZ010000114.1 coordinate 6,098, forward strand.
GCCTGAAACCCCATACCCCGTCATCATCAATGAAGCCATCGAAGTTACCAAAACTTTCGGCGGCACCGATGGCCATAAATTCGTCAACGGCATCCTCGACCAACTGGCTTCACGCATCCGCCCTGACGAACCGCGCCGCAAAGGCTAAGCTGGGCTTCACATCAGGTCGAGATTACCGATCTTTACCCTGTTTAGGCTAATGTGCTTATACAGCCAAACCATCAAAAAGGCCGTCTGAAATTCAGACGGCCTTTTATACTTCGATTTATTCTGATTTTGGCATTTCATAACCGGGACAGTTTTGCTTGTCGCTGCTTGCCCAGATGATACCGCTGTCGTTGTAAAAAACGGTACAAGTTTCATCGGCATTGGTTTCTTTATTGGGTACAGCCTTCAAAATATAACCTGAATCGGAAGGATTAGGCATAGAAGCCGCACCTTCGGAAAAACTAATATCGAAATATTGATTTTGCTGCAAATTTTCGGCAGGAAAATCCTTAAAAGTACTTTTTTGAGTATAGTAGCGTTCAAGTTGTTGGGCATTATGCAGCATCTGTGTGCGGACGGCGGCAAGGCGCGTTTGGCGGATGTAGTTTTGATAAGACGGATATGCAATGGTAGCGAGAATGGCTGCAATCAAAACGACTATCAGCAGCTCGATAAGCGTGAAGCCTTGTTGGTGTTTCATTTTATTTGTGTCGTGAATAATTGGAATGAGACATGAATATTATAGTCGTTTTCTTGCGGCTTAAATGTTCAGATTCGGAGGAAGTTTGGGAATTTATGTAAACGAGGTACAAGTTCTGAAAAATATTTTCATCCTTTTATTTTTTATTTCAATAAGTTAAACTTCAATTTAAGCCGACTGTCTCTTGGTTGGCCTTGGTCTTTACAGTAAAATCCAGTTGTTTTTTTGTCTCCAACATACATTTATTGCTTGTCTGCAACGTTATTTTATTGAATTGGTTCCTTTTATATGTCTAAAGTTTTCAAGTGGGCGGCCGGTACGGCTGTTGTAGTAGCAGCGGCTTTCGGCGGCTGGTCTTTGATGAAGCCTGAGCCTCAGTCTTCTTTTATTACGGAAGTGGTCAAACGCGGCGATATCCGTCAAACCGTGTCGGCAACCGGCGAAATCTCACCTTCCAATTTGGTATCCGTAGGCGCGGAAGCTTCAGGTCAGATTAAAAAACTGTATGTGAAACTGGGCCAACAAGTGAAAAAAGGCGATCTGATTGCGGAAATCGACTCAACCAATCAGATCAATACCTTAAATACCGAAAAATCCAAACTGGAAACCTATCAGGCAAAATTGGTTTCTGCCGAAATCGCGCTTTCCAGTGCGGAGAAAAAATATAAACGCGAACTTGCCTTATGGAAAGAACAGGCAACTTCCAAGGAAGACTTGGAATCTGCACAAGACTCTTTAGCCGCAGCTAAAGCGAATGTCGCCGAACTGAAGGCCTCCATCAAACAATCAAAAATCTCGATTAATACAGCTGAATCCGAACTGGGCCACACGCGGATTACCGCCACCATGGACGGCACCGTGGTCGCCATTCCTGTTGAAGAAGGCCAATCTGTCAATGCGGCGCAATCTACGCCGACCATTATCCAGCTGGCCAATCTGGAAACCATGTTAAACAAAATGCAGATTGCCGAAGGCGACATCACGAAAGTCAAAGCCGGTCAGGATATTTCGTTCACCATTTTGTCCGAACCGGACACCCCGATTAAAGCGAAATTGGACAGCGTCGACCCCGGCCTGACCACCATGTCTTTGGGCAACTACACCAGCAGCACGGACACGACTTCCAATGCAATTTACTACTATGCCCGCGCACTTGTACCGAATCCCGAAGGCAAACTTTCTATCGGCATGACCACTCAAAACACGATCGAAATCAACGGTGTGAAGAATGTTTTACTGGTACCGACGCTGACCGTGAAAAAGCATAACGGCAAATCCTATGTCAGCATTTTGGGCGCAGACAATAAAGCGGTAGAACGCGAAGTGACCGTCGGCTTGAAAGACAGCATGAATACCGAAATCAAAAGCGGCTTGAAAGAAGGCGAAAAAGTGATCGTTTCTGAAATGAGCGCAGATGAAAAGAATAAGAGCAGCGAACGCGCGATGATGGGTGGCGGCCCTCCTCGCTGATTGATTAAGGCCGTCTGAAAGGTGTGTCTGTGCTTCAGACGGCCTTAGTTCCTGTATTTCTATTTTTCGCCCGGAAAGATTATGAGTTTAATCGAATGTAAGAATATCAACCGTTTTTTCGGTAGCGGTGAAAACCGTGTGCACGTATTGAAAGATGTCAGCCTTTCTATTGAGAAAGGCGACTTTGTGGCGATTATCGGCCAATCCGGCTCGGGCAAATCGACGCTGATGAATATCTTGGGCTGTCTGGATACCGCCACTTCCGGCTCTTATCAAATCGACGGCATCGAAACATCGCAAATGCAGCCGGATGAGCTGGCGGCTTTGCGCCGTGAGCGTTTCGGCTTTATTTTCCAGCGTTACAACCTGTTAAGCTCGTTGACCGCCCGGGACAACGTCGCCCTGCCTGCCGTGTATATGGGCATGGACAGCAAAGAGCGCGCGGAACGTGCGGAAAAACTGTTGGGCGATTTGGGCTTGCAAAATAAAGAAGGCAACAAACCCAGCGAACTTTCCGGCGGTCAGCAACAACGCGTTTCGATTGCCCGCGCGTTGATGAACGGCGGCGAAATCATCTTTGCCGATGAGCCGACCGGCGCATTGGATACCGCTAGCGGTAAAAACGTGATGGAAATCATCCACAAGCTGCACGAAGACGGGCATACCGTGATTATGGTTACCCACGATCCGGGCATTGCGGCAAACGCAAACCGCGTCATCGAAATCCGCGACGGTCAGATTATTTCGGATACGTCTAAAAATCCCGATATTCCGCCAAGCAAAGTGGAGAGGATTAAAGAAAAAGCTTCCTGGTCGTTTTATTACGATCAATTTATGGAAGCATTCAAAATGTCGGTACAGGCGATTATGGCGCACAAAATGCGTTCGCTGCTGACCATGCTGGGGATTATCATCGGTATTGCTTCGGTGGTATCGGTAGTGGCCTTGGGTAATGGCTCGCAACAAAAAATCTTGGAAGACATCAACTCGATGGGCACAAACACCATCAGTATCTTCCCCGGCCGTGGTTTTGGTGACCGCCGCAGCGGACGAATCAAGACACTGACGATTAATGACGCAAAAGCCATCAGCCAACAAAGCTACGTCGCCTCTGCCACCCCTCAAACCAACTCCAGCGGCACCTTAACCTACCGCAACACCGACCTGACCGCCTCACTTTACGGCGTAGGCGAACAATATTTCGACGTGCGCGGTTTGAAATTGGAAGAAGGCCGTCTGTTTGATGATGACGATGTAAAAACCGATGCCCAAGTCGTCGTTATCGACCAAAACACCAAAACCAAACTCTTCGGCGAAGGTGTCAATCCTTTAGGCAAAACCATCCTTTTCAAAAAACGTCCGCTAACCGTCATCGGCATTATGAAAAAGGATGACAACTCGTTTGGTAATTCCGACTCGCTGATGCTTTGGTCACCTTATACAACGGTCATGCACCAAATTACCGGTGAGAGCCATACCAACTCCATTGTTGTCAAAATCAAAGACGATGCCAACACACAGGTTGCCGAAAAAAGCCTGACCGAGCTGCTGAAAGCACGCCACGGTACAGAAGACTTCTTTATGAACAACAGCGACAGCATCAAAGAAATGGTTGAAAGCACGACCGGCACCATGACGCTGCTGATTTCTTCCATCGCGGTCATCTCTTTGGTGGTCGGCGGTATCGGCGTGATGAACATCATGCTGGTCTCCGTTACCGAGCGCACCAAAGAAATCGGCGTCCGCATGGCAATCGGCGCACGCCGCAACAATATTTTGCAACAGTTTCTGATTGAGGCCGTCTTAATTTGTATCATCGGCGGCCTATCAGGCGTATTGTTGTCTGCAAGCATCAGCCTGGTGTTCAACTACTTTGTCACCGACTTCCCGATGAGCATTTCCATGACTTCCGTCATCGGCGCAGTTGTCTGCTCCACCGCCATCGGCGTCGCATTCGGCTTTATGCCTGCCAACAAGGCTTCCAAGCTCAACCCGATTGATGCGCTGGCTCAGGATTGATTATGTTTCAGACGGTCTATTATTTTAGGGCCGTCTGAAATGCTGTTACCCGAAAGATTTTTTATGAAGATGAAACCTTTTTCCCAAGCAGCCTTATCATTGGCTGTTGCCCTTGCCCTAAGTGCGTGCGCCGCACCTAAAGCCAATCCGAACCTGACGCTGGCAGCAACCGGCCAAGTCATGAGCGCGGCCGAAACTGCCGAACGCTACGATGTAAACGGCAACTGGTGGGAAATCTACCAAAGCCCGCAGCTCAACGCGCTGATGGAGCAGGCGCTGGCGAATAATGTCGATTTGAAACAGGCGGCCATCAGCGTCAACAAAGCTTTGTATCAAGCCAATATTTTGGGTGCGGATTTGGTGCCTTCGTTCAGCGGCTCGTTGGGCGCGAATGCTTCTAAAAACCTGAAAACCGGCAGCCACGGCAATACCTTCAGCAGCCAGCTTGGTTTGAGCTACGAATTGGATTTGTGGCGCAAACTCAGTGCCACTGCCGATGCGCAGGTATGGGAATACCAAGCCACGCATGAAGACATGGCCAACACACGCCTGACTTTGATTAATAATGTCGCCGATGCGTATTTCAATATCGCCTATCTGAACGAAGCCATCGAGTTGGCGCAAAAATCGCTGAAGCAATATCAGGAAATCAACCGCATTGCGAATGCTAAGTTCCGCTACGGCCGGGCCGACTCCAGCCAGCCGACCCAAGCCAAACAGTCATTGCTGAGTGCGGAAAACAGCCTGTTGTCTTTGCAAAACAATTTGGATACGCAAAAACAGGTCTTGCGTAATTTGTTGAATTTAAGGCCGTCTGAAAACATGGCCGCCGATCCGGCACAGTTCCGCCTGTTGCCTGTCAAAGGCGTGAACTTGGACGTACCGATTACCGTTTTGGCCAACCGCCCCGACCTGCGCGC
>NZ_JBQCTZ010000115.1:0-11180 GCF_051963715.1 Neisseria sp. P0001.S005
ATCGCGCTGTCTTATGCCATGCTCGGCGCGTTTGCCATGGCCATCACGCATTCCGGCCTGCCGCAACAGCTCGCCGGTGTGATTATCCGCAAGCTCAACGGCGGCGAAGGCAACGCGAAAGGCGAAGGCGCGGTCAAATGGCTGCTGCTGGCGATTATTTTGTGCATGGGCGTGATGAGCCAAAACGTCGTGCCGATTCATATTGCGTTTATCCCGATGATTATTCCACCACTGCTGTTGGTGTTCAACCGTTTGAAACTCGACCGCCGTTTGGTGGCCTGCGTAATTACGTTTGGCTTGGTAACGACTTATATGTTCCTGCCTTACGGTTTCGGCGCCATCTTCTTGAAGGACATCATGTTGGGCAATATCCGCTCGGCAGGCATGGACACCAGCGGCATCAATGTGATGCATGCAATGGCGATTCCGGCTTTGGGCATGGTATCCGGCTTGCTGCTGGCCTTTTGGCACTACCGCAAGCCGCGTATTTATCAAAACAATACCACTGACACGGAAGACAACCGTGCAGCAGTGCAACAACAAGAGCCGTCAACCTATCGCAGCTTGGTGGCGGCCGTGGCGATTGCCGTGTGTTTTGCCATTCAGCTTTTGTATGATGGTTCGCTGGTGTTGGGCGCTATGTTGGGCTTTGCTGTGTTTATGATGTTGGGCGTGATGAACCGCTCTGCCGCCAGCGATGTCTTCGGCGAAGGCATCAAAATGATGGCGATGGTCGGCTTTATTATGATTGCGGCACAAGGTTTTGCCGCTGTAATGAACGCGACCGGCGACATTCAGCCTTTGGTCGAACGCAGCATGGCTTTGTTCGGCGGTAATAAAGGCATGGCCGCATTGACCATGTTGTGCGTCGGCTTGCTGGTGACCATGGGCATCGGCTCGTCTTTCTCAACTTTGCCGATTATTACCGCGATTTATGTGCCTTTGTGCATGAGCTTGGGCTTCTCTCCTATGGCGACCGTCGCCATCGTCGGCACGGCCGGTGCGCTGGGCGATGCTGGCTCTCCTGCTTCCGACTCGACGCTCGGCCCGACCATGGGTTTGAACGCCGACGGTCAGCACGACCACATCCGCGATTCGGTTATCCCGACTTTTATCCACTACAATATCCCGCTGATGGCCGCCGGCTGGATTGCCGCGATGGTGCTGTAATATGAGCGATATTCGGGAATTGGAACACCGCGTCACGGAGCTGGAAATTCAGACGGCCTTGCAGGAAGATTTAATCGGCAGTCTGAACGACACCATCGCCAAGATGCAGCAGGCTTTGGATTTGCAGCAAGGCCAGCTGCGGCTTCTGTATCAACGGATGCAGGATAAAGGCGCAAACGGCGAACGCGAACCGTACAGCCTGCGCGATGAGATTCCGCCGCATTATTGATAAACTAAAAAAGGGCGTGTTGGATACATGCCCTTTTCTTTCATAACAAAGGCCGTCTGAAAGTCTATCAAGCCTTCAGACGGCCTTTTAAACAATCAAACCTTACAAACAAGCCAATTCATTGGCCATTTGCTGCTCGACGGTTTCACGTTGGCGGATAAGTTTGCATTCGCTGCCGTCAACCAATACTTCCGCCGCACGGTTGCGCGTGTTGTAGTTGCTCGCCATGCTTGAGCCATACGCACCGGCGCTGCGGATAAGCAGCAAATCCCCTTCTTCACAGGCGATGGTGCGGTCTTTGCCGAGGAAGTCGCCGGTTTCACAAATCGGGCCGACGATATTGGCCGTCAGAGGCTCAATGTCTTTGGTTTCGACCGCTTCAATGTGATGATAGGCATCATAAAGCGCCGGACGCATCAAATCGTTCATCGCCGCATCGACCATCACAAAGTTTTTCTCTTCGCCATGTTTGACGAATTCGACTCGCGTCAACAACGCGCCTGCATTACCGACCAAACTGCGGCCTGGCTCGAGAACCAGTTTCAGACGGCGTGTACCGATCAGTTTTTGAACTTCTTTGGCATACGCGCCCAAATCAGGCACATTTTCATCTTGGTAAACAATGCCGACACCGCCGCCCAAGTCCAAGTGTTCCAACACAATGCCTTCGGTTGCCAGTTGGTCGACCAAAGCCAAGATCCGTTCGCAGGCTTCGACAAGCGGGCTGAGGTCGGTCAGTTGGGAGCCGATATGGCAGTCGATACCGACAATTTTCAAATGGCTTTGTCGGGAAGCATGACGATAGGCCTCAAGTGCATCGGCATAGGCAATACCGAATTTGTTGGCTTTCAGGCCGGTGGAGATATAAGGATGGGTTTTGGCATCGACATCGGGGTTGACGCGCAGGGAAACCGGAGCGACCTTACCCAAGCGCACGGCAACTTTCTGAATGCGGTCGATTTCGGGAATGCTTTCCATATTGAAGCATTTCACGCCTGCATTCAGCGCAAACTCGATTTCTGCTTCACTCTTACCCACACCGGAAAAAATCGTTTTCGCCGCATCGCCGCCTGCCGCCAAAATACGCGCCAACTCGCCGCCGGACACAATATCGAAACCGCTCCCCAAAGAAGCAAAGTGCTTGATGATGCTCAGATTGCCATTCGCTTTCACTGCGTAGCAGACAAGCGGATTTAAAGCGGCAAATGCGGTTTGGTAGTTTTCAAATGCCTCGGTCAGCGCAGATTTGCTGTACACATAAAGCGGCGTACCAAACTCTTCGGCAAGGTGTGTATAAGGGAGTTGTTCGCAGAATAAGGTCATGTTTGTGAAATCTTTTTTAGTCGTTGGTTTGAGTGGTCGGTTCTTTGGCCGTATCGAATTTCAAGCCGGTTTGAATCACGCCGAAGCGCGCCTTGTCGCCTTCTTTGGGCAGGTAGAGATCGCCTTTGTAGCCGCAGGCAGAGAGCAGCAGAGCCGTTGCTGCTGCAAAAAATACGCCGTATTTCATCAGTAAAACTTTCTTCATCATTACGAATGTGGCAAGATTCGGTATCTTAAACAAAAACCACACAAAAAGCCATGATGACCGAAAGCGAATTCATCCGCATGAGCGAAGAATTGTTCGAACATATCGAAGACCAAATCGACGAAAACGGCTGGGATTTCGACTGCCAGTTTGCCGGAAACGTACTGACCATCGAAGCCGAAAACGGCACGCAAATCATCGTCAACCGCCACACGCCCAACCAAGAATTGTGGATTGCAGCCAAAAGCGGCGGCTACCATTTCGCCGAGCAAAACGGCAAATGGCTGGCAACACGCGACAGCCGCGATTTCTACGACGTTTTAAACGAAGCACTGAGCGAGGCTTCGGGCGAAGCAGTTGAGATTGCAGAATTGTGATTCAGTCTTCAAATATCCCTAGCTAAACATCTATTTACCTCAAAGGACACCCAAATGCCCCTACTAGACAGTTTCAAAGTCGACCACACCCGTATGCACGCCCCTGCCGTCCGCGTGGCAAAAACCATGACCACGCCCAAAGGCGACACCATTACCGTGTTTGACCTGCGTTTCTGCGTTCCCAACAAAGAAATCCTGCCTGAAAAAGGCATTCACACGCTGGAGCACCTGTTCGCAGGTTTTATGCGCGACCACTTAAACGGCAACGGCGTTGAAATCATCGACATTTCCCCAATGGGCTGCCGCACCGGTTTCTACATGAGCCTTATCGGCACGCCTGACGAGCAGCAGGTCGCCGACGCATGGCTTGCTTCAATGCAGGATGTTTTGACCGTTCAAGACCAAAGCAAAATCCCCGAGCTGAACGAATACCAATGCGGCACTTACCTGATGCACTCGCTTGCCGAAGCACACGAAATCGCCCAAAACGTTTTGGCACGCAAAGTCGCCGTCAATAAAAACGAAGAGCTGACATTGGACGAAAGCCTGTTGAACGCTTAATCCGCCATGACAGTAAAGGCCGTCTGAAACTTTATATGACAAGTTTCAGACGGCCTAAGACCTTTTATTCCAATTTTCAACCTTTCAGCCATAGTTTTACACCGCCTAAAAATAAGTTGGCGGATGCTGACAGTGTACATAGTATAATTACACTTTAAACAAACAACCTGATTCTATTGCCTTTATGAAACCGTTTTTCTGCAAAACCGCCATTGCCCTCAGCCTGACCCTCCCCGCCGCCGCCAACGCTGCCGAGTATGTCTGCAATGTTGAAGGCATCACTGTTTATGCTTCATACCAGATCAATGACGCCTGTCGCATAGTTGAAACAAACAATGTAACGGAAAACAGCGTCGTTGCAATTCCAGGCGACACTCCGGTTTTAAAAACGGTACAAACAACAGAATTTAAAGCATCTGCCGCTGACTACGTTCATGCTTCTCAAGCAACTCCTGCGGTACAAACCCCAGTCGTTGTTGCTCGAAATGAATACGGTGTTCCCGCACCTATTTCCATTCCTATTGCGCAAGCACGTCTAACTTCTCAAATTGACAAAAACGTTGCTGACGGCCTTGCCATTCTCAGCGATACAGCTGTTTTAGACACTGCCCCTACAATAAAGTCTGAAATTGACACTACCGACGTTCTCAACGTCATGTCTGCTACTACACAGCCTCAAACTATGGCTGTTCAAACTCCAAACAATACTCCTACCCCTATTACGCAAACCCTTCCAACAACATCTGCGATTCAAATCCCTCAAGCAATTATTCAGAATCCTGTTGTTTTACCCAAAACACCTGATAGAACCACGGCCAAACAAAATAACCAAACCGTAATTGCCTCAGATGAAGCAATCGACAAAACACCTATCAACGTTGAAACCAAGCGTAAAGGTAAAGCCTATACCAAAACCTCAACCCGATATAATGCAAAAAACACCAATACTGGTAAAACAACTGTCGCAAACACGGCTAACGAACAAACGATTAAAACCGTTGTTGCTCCAACAGTAGAATCAAATGTACCAAATAAACCTGCTACAACGGTTTCCCCGGTAGATCAAAGCAAAACATCCGCGCAAACACCTTTCCCTAAGGCATATACACCTGCTGCTAATATTCCGTTTGATCCAAGCAATGTTTACAACGATATTAAAATTTTGCCCCATATTCCAATTACAAGCGTGACCAATACAGCCGAAGCCGCCAATCCGCGCCTTAATATTACCCTGCGCAACCATCAGAACAAATCACGCAGTTCTTCATACAGCAAATACAAAGCCCCTGTTATCCGTACTGCACCTGTAGTTACGCCGGCTCCTAAGCCAAGCCCTAAAGAAACCCGCAAACAGATATTGCAGACCGAAGTACGCAATGAACAGGCCGCTATTACCCACCTTCAAACCCAGCTGAATGCGGCCAAACAAAAAGGTGATCAAATTAAGATCCAACAGCTGACCCGTACCATCAACGCCCGTAAAGCGAATATCCGCGCTATTCAAGGTGAGATGTCTCGTTGATTGGTTTTTGATACAAAAAGGCCGTCTGAAAATATTTTCAGACGGCCTTTTTAATGACATAAACCTTATTTATTCAAAAGACAAATACTTTCTCTAAAATCATTTGCCGATCACGCCAAAGTATATTTCTTCACACTCCTACCCTCGTGCGCCATTACTTCTTCTATCCAATCGGCGATATTTTGCCAATAATATTGCGGCTTTTCAGACGGCCTATCAGTCTGAGTACCTTCATCATTCAACACAACGGGAACACCCTGCTCTGCACCGGCTTCAAGCAACATCCAAATACTGCCTTCATGGGTATCGGCATGAGCTGCTTGATGTTCATATGCCCAGCCAACCGCAGCTTGTCCGCCATTTTGCACAGACTGCATCGCCAGCAATAATGGATGAAAGCAGGTATCCACATTGTTGTCAGCAGCCACGACCAAAGTTGCACCATGCGTGCCTAACGCTTGCGCGGCATGAAAAACGGGAGAGTTGTGCAGATTGGCGATAAAGTCAAACGGCATCGCGGCGTGATGGTTCAGCACATTGTCTGCCATTTTTTCAAATACGGATGGCGAAGAAAATGGTGTACCGAGAAAAACAGCGCAATCAGAACGGATTTCGCTTTGTTCCTTTAGCTGCCCTGCACCAAGCGCGGCAAGCAGGCTTAACCGACTGAGACGGCGGGTATCCATACCGCTTTGCTGCTTTAAGGTTTGTTTGAGGATTTTACCGCCGGTGCCGGCGTCAGTATCAAAACGCACGGCGGCGGTAATACGGATATTAGGATTTACGGTTGCCATTGCCATACCAAAGATGTGTTGCTGCCGCCAAAACCAAACTGATTGGCCAAACAGAAAAAGCTGCCTTTTTGTAAAGCCGCGCACTCGGAAAAACAAATTTTCCGCCCCTGATAATCGCTACTTCCGCCTTGTTTTAAAGCGGATAATAGCAGGGCTGTTTCAAGGGCTGCCGTTGCGCCAAGCGTGTGTCCGATTTTCGGCTTGAACGCCATCAAAGGCGGCAGTGTACCGAATATATTTTCCAGTGCGGCCAATTCGGCGGCATCGCTGTCAGCCGTGCCGATACCGTGTATTTTAACGGCTGCAATACTTTCAGGAGCGATGCCTGCAATATCTAACGCACGGCGCATCACCTGCTCTTGCGCTTGGCCATCGCTTTGAATCAGGTCATTGCCTGTATTGGCGGCATGTCCGATAAGTTTCAAACGGCCTGAAGAAGATTCAGGAGCAGCGGAAGATAAGGCAAGTGCGGCAACACCTTCGCCTAAAATCAAACCGTTTCCGCCAAAAGGCCGATATTGCTCGGCCAGCAAACCCAAGCTGTGAAAATGCAGCAAAGTCAGCCGGTTGAGGTTTTCAATCCCAAGCACAAAGGCGCGCTCCACCCCGCTGCGCAAACAATTATCCGCCTGAATCAGCGCATGGGCGGATGAAGTGCAGGCAGTAGCGAAACTGAAAATCTGCCGATTGCCGCTGCGCCGGCGCAAATCTTCGGCGAGATAAAGCAAATTGTGTTCTTCTACCGCCCTATTGCCCGCAAAATGGCGGTTTTCATATTCGGAGATGGAATAGGAACTGGAACCGATAAACACCGGCGCATCATGCCAGCTTTCAGACGGCCAGCCTGCACTTTCGGCGGCTTGTCGCAAATGTTGTTCGGCAATATCCGCAAATTCCTTCCGCCCCAAACTGTCGCCGGCGAATGCACGAAAATAAGCAGCCTGCTGTGGCTGGTTTAAAAACGTATAAGACACTGCATCAGGCCGTCTGAAATCCGTTTGCGGATTCAAGGCAGAAGTGGCCGCCGTACCGCAAACCCAACTCACGCGCCATGCTCCGCACGGATAAACGCCGCCAAATCGCGTACGCACATCATATGTTTGCGCACCATCCGGTCGCCCTGCAGACGCACTTGGAAATACTGTTGCAAGGCAACGCTGATTTGCAGCGCATCAAGCGAATCCAAACCGACCGGACTGTCATCGCCAAACAAAAGTGCATCGTCGGTAAAATCATCCATATCCACATCATCGGCCTTATCGGCCTCTTGCACGATTAACTTTTTCAATTCCGCTTCCAGCTCGTGCTCGGTCAGTGTAAAGGTGTAAGACATTTTTTAAACTCCCATTTTTATCTCATGAAGCAACAGCTCGTTTTAGTACAACCCGCTACGCTCGTTTTAGCGAAACTCGTGACACTCGTTTTCAGACGGCCTGAACTTTATGCAAAATCGCCCCAAAGTGTCTGCATGGCCGCAATGGCCGCAAGTGAGGCGGTTTCGGTACGCAACACCCGTTTGCCAAGCGTAACGGATTGAAAACCGGCATCAAATGCCTGCTGCTCTTCCTTCTCCGTCCAGCCGCCTTCCGGGCCGACCATAAACACGACTTTGCCGGATTGCGGCCGAACATCGCTCAGTTTTTGTGCGCGGTTCAAGCTCATTAACAGTTTGGTCGTTTCCTGCGGCAACTGCTGCAGAGCCTGTGCATAAGTCGTCAGCGGCAAAACCTTCGGCACAATATTGCGGCCGCTTTGTTCACACGCCGAAACGACGATTTCCTGCCAACGCGCCACCCGCTTTTCAGCGCGTTCGCCGCTCAAGCGGACGACACAGCGTTCGCTGATGACCGGGCGAATTTCTGCCACGCCCAATTCCACGCTTTTCTGCAAAGTGAAATCCATGCGCTCGGCGGAGGATACCGCCTGTACCAACGTAATGTTCAGCGGCGATTCGTTGTCCGTTGCCTCTTCACGCAGAATCCGCACGCTGGCGCGGCGCTTTTCCAAAACTTCGGGCAATGCCGGATATGCCTTGCCATTGCCGTTGAACAACACGATTTCTTCCGTGTTTTTCACGCGCAATACATTCAGATGGCGCACCACATTATCGGGCAATTCGACCACGCTGTCGGGGCTTAAGGCAAAATCAACATAAAATCGGGGCATGGTTTCCTGCTTTATTCATGTATATAATTTGAACTTTCGTGAACGAAATTGAAACACGGCGACGACATACACTTGCCTGCCTGATTTTGATTTCATCCACTATAATTTGAAAACTTCCCGAATTTTAATCCACTGTCACGCAAAACTGCAAAAAACAAGGATACGCCGTGCTATACCGTTTACAGAAAGTCGTCCGCCACATCGCCCAAACCGAAGTCATGCCGCGTTTTCTGAACACGCCGTCACGACGCAAGGAAGACGGCTCGGTTTTGAGTGAAGCAGATTTGGCCGCACAAACCGCTTTTGCCGCCGCCCTGCCCTTATTGGAGGATTGTCCGATGTTGGGCGAGGAGATGAACGTTCAGGAGCAAACCCGTTTGTGGAACGAACATTCAGACGGCCTGTGGATTGTCGATCCTATCGACGGCACAAACAACTTCGTCAACGGTTTGCCGCATTTTGCCGTATCCGTCGCACTGGTTAAAAACGGCCACTCCGAATTGGGCGTGATTTACAATCCGGTCAGCGGCGAATGTTTCTATGCCGAACGCGGCAAAGGCGCATTCCTCAACGGCACACCGCTGCCGCTGCGTTCCGGAAACAAAAAACTTAACGAATCCATTGCCGGCGTAGAAATCAAATACCTGCGTTCGGGCAAACTCGCCAGCCGCATGAATACCCTTGCCCCATTCGGCACAATCCGCAGCATGGGCAGCAGCACGCTCGATTGGTGCTACCTTGCCAGCGGCCGCTACGATATTTACATCCACGGCGGACAAAAGCTGTGGGACTACGCCGCCGGCGCATTGATTTTTGAAGAAGCCGGCGGCTGCCTGACTACTTTGGAAGGCGACGATTTTTGGAGCGGCGAACATGTATTCAAGCGTTCCGTCATCGCCGCATTGCAACCCGAACTGTTTCAGCAATGGGTGAAATGGATTCGAGAAAATCAGTAAAAATGCCGTTTATCTTCAAAAAATCACGATTATCTTGCAATTTATTGAAATTATTTCACTTCTTAACAGCATTTAATACTAAAAATAGTAGAATACTAATCGCTGACACAACACCGCTCTTTCATCCCTTTTGGGCGGTGCAGCAAGTAAGACGTTTTCCCGCAATGTATTGGCCATTCATACTTCTCCCTTAGTATGAATGGTTTTTTTTATCTGCAAAAACAGCTCAGGCCGTCTGAACGTTCAGACGGCCTGTTTACATTACTATTTGAAAAACTGTCCGCAACACGCCTTAAACTTTTTGCCCGAACCGCACAAACAAGGCTGTTTCATCGTCGGCAAAGCAACGGTCGGATCAATAAAGTACCAACGCCCGTCTATTTTCACAAACGCCGACAATTCATGATGGCACTCGGTTTGCCCGTTCTCTTCAAAATACGCCTCAAACTCGACCAAAGCATGCAGCTTGCCAAACGGCACATGACGGATAACCTTCAATCCCGACCACTGCGTCTGCTTACTCCATACCGCCAAATCCTGCTTGTCCAACAAATTCTGCTGCTCAGGGACAGTCGTGTCCACGATATAGTCGATTTCCTGCAAAACATACGCGCTGTAACGCGAACGCATCAACTCTTCCGCCGTCGCGGCCGCCGCCTCACGTGCATGAAACGGTGCGCAACATTCCGTATAAACACGCCCTGACTGACAGGGACAAAGTGTAGCCGTCATTCCTAATTACCCGAATAAATCCATTTCAAAATTATAATATTATAATGTAAACCCGACTCAGGCCGTCTGAAAATGAGTGTAACGAGTTTCGCTAAAACGAGCGTGGAGAGTTTCGCTAAAATAAGCAAAGCGGGTTTCGCCAAAACAAACGCAACAATCTGATATAATGCGCCTTTTCGATTTTGACTATCCATGATGACCATTCCCATCCAAAGCATCAGCCGCCTGTTGCCGCAAACCCAATGCCGTGAGTGCGGCTACGAAGGCTGCTTACCCTATGCGCGCGCCCTGTCGACAGGAGAAGCGCCGGTAAACCTGTGCGCGCCGGGTGGGGAAACCGTCATGAAAGACATTGCCGACCTGTTGGGCAAACCCTACCTCGATCCGGCAAAAACGCAAATCAAAGCCATAGCCCTGATTGACGAAGCTATCTGCATCGGCTGTACCGCCTGCATCCGCGCCTGCCCTGTCGATGCCATTATGGGCGCGTCCAAACTGATGCACACCGTCATCAGCGACGAATGCACCGGCTGCGGCTTGTGCGTTACCCCCTGCCCCGTCGACTGCATCGACATGGTTCCCGTATCGCAGCCCTTCCTGCCGTCCGCACGCCGTTTCAGCACCTCTGCCGAACCGCGCTTTGCCGCCGCCGAACACGCACAAAGCCGTTTTGAACGCCATACCGCGCGCAAACAGCGCGACGATGCCGAACGCAAAGCCCTGCTGGCGCAACGCGAAGCCGCCGTCAAAGCCAAACAGGCCGCACAGACACAAACCCAAACAGCCGCACCAAGCGCCGCATTCAACCCCATGGATTTGATTGCCAAAGCCATGGCCAAAGCGCAATCGCAACAGGACAAACTTGTCTCCTCCGACAACCGCGAAGACTTCAAAGCGCGCCAAATCGAAGAAGCCAAAGAACGCGCCGAACTGCGCCGCGCCCAACGTGATGCCAAATACGGCAACGAAGCCGAAAGAGCCGCCGCCATCGAATTTCTGCGCCGCTACAAAGCCGAGCAGGAAGCGGCCAAAGAAGCCCGCTGATTTCCAAAACAACAAACCCATTCTGACCGCATCAGGCCGTCTGAAAACATTGCACGAAAACCAATAACTTTATGACCACACAAGAATTTCCACACCAGCAT
>NZ_JBQCTZ010000116.1:0-11138 GCF_051963715.1 Neisseria sp. P0001.S005
GAACAACCCAAACTCGACTATCAAAGTCAATCACACCGCTTGGTCAAACTGGAAGTACCACCTGATTTGAACAACCCAGACCAAGGCAACCTCTACCAATTACCGGCAGGCAGCGGCGCCGTCCGCGCCAGCGACTTCAACAAACGCCGCACCCAAGCCGTACAACAACCTGCCAATGCAGAAGTTTTGAAATCCGTTAAAGGCGTACGCCTTGAGCGTGACGGCAACCAACGCTGGTTGGTTGTCGATGGCAAATCGCCTCGCGAAATTTGGCCTTTGCTGAAAGTGTTCTGGCAAGAAAACGGTTTCGACATCAAATCTGAAGAACCTGCCATCGGCCAAATGGAAACCGAGTGGGCTGAAAACCGAGCCAAAATCCCTCAAGACAGCCTGCGCCGCCTGTTGGACAAAGTCGGCTTGGGCGGCATCTACTCTACCAGCGAACGCGACAAGTTCATCATCCGCATCGAACAAGGTAAAAACGGTTCGACTGACATCTTCTTCGCCCACAAAGGCATGAAAGAAGTTTATGCCGACCGTAAAAAAGACACTACGATGTGGCAGCCGGGTGAAAACGACCCTAACCTCGAAGCCGCATTCCTCGCCCGCTTTATGCAATATTTGGGCGTTGACGGTCAGCAAGCCGAACAAGCTCTGACCCAAAGCGTTGCCGCCCGCAGCAATGCTTCTGAGTTGGCCCGTGTGGACAATGGCACTCTGTTGCTGGCAGGCGATTACGGCCGCAACTGGCGCCGTACTGCCCTTGCGCTTGACCGCATCGGCCTGACTGTTATCGGTCAAAATGCCGAACGCCGCGCCTTCTTGGTTCAACAAGCGCCAACCGAAGGCGAAGCAGTTGCCAATAAAAAACCAGGCCTGTTCAAACGCGTATTTGGCAAAGGCAAAGCAGAAGCGCCAAAAACTTATCCTGAAATCATCGTTTATGTTGAGCCTATCAACAATGGCGCACGCCTCCATCTGTTGAACAAAGACGGTAGCCCATACAAAGGCAGCGATGCCTCCACATTGTTGAGCCGCCTGCACACAGAATTGCGTTAATCCGTTATTCGACTTAAGGCCGTCTGAAATATTCAGACGGCCTTTTTAACGAATCCGGCATGGTTTCAAATTCCCAATCTGACGTTATAATCAGAACATTTTTCCCCATTACCCAAGCTGCCATGACCCGACAAAAAGCCTATCTGATCCTGACCGCCCTGTTTACCCTGATGTTTATCGTACTGATTCTGTTGGGCGCTTATCTTCTGAGCATTCACAGCAAACAATTTGCCGTTGCCGCCTTTCTGTTTGCCTTTGCGGCCGTTTTTGCCCAAATCGGCAGCCTTGCCCTTTACATCCGCCACAAAGCACGCGCACAAATGGCTCGTATGCAGCAAACCGAAAACCATTAAGGAAAAACCATGTTTGAAAAAATCGTCCTTGCCAGTGGCAACGCAGGCAAACTCAAAGAATTTTCCCGCCTTTTTGCCGACTTAAACATCGAAGTCCTGCCACAATCACAGTTCAATACGCCCGAATGTCCCGAGCCGTACCATACCTTTATTGAAAATGCCCTGGCTAAAGCACGTCATGCCGCCAAATACAGCGGCTTACCGGCACTTGCCGACGACTCCGGCATCTGCACCAACGCCTTAAACGGCGCACCCGGCATTTTCTCCGCACGTTATGCAGGCGAAAACCCCAAATCCGATGCCGCAAACAACGCCAAACTCTCTGCCGATCTTGCCGATAAAGACGACAAAAGCTGCTACTACGTCTGCGTACTCGTACTCGTCCGCCACGAAAACGACCCGCAGCCCATCATCGCCGAAGGCATCTGGCGCGGCCAATGGCAGGCCGAAGCAGCCGGTACAAACGGCTTCGGCTACGATCCGCATTTCTATTTGGCCGAACATGGTTGCACCGCCTCCGAGCTTAACCCTGAAATCAAAAATGCCGAAAGCCACCGCGCTCAAGCATTGCGTGAATTGTTAAGAAAAATCGAATCCTTATAAATCGATAATAGGCCGTCTGAAAACCTGAAACGTTTTTTTAGATGTTCTAAATCCAACAAATAATGGAAGAAATCCATGTCCCCTAAGCAAATCTTGATTGTCGCCATCCGCTTGGTCGTTTTAATCGGTATCGTACAAACGCTTGGCAGCATCGCGACCATATTCGTACAGACAGAAAGCATGTATGACAGTAAACAAATCTCATCCGTACTGATGCTCTACGGCTTGTATTTAATTGCATGGCTGCTGCTATGGTGTTTCCCTGCCGCCATTGCCAACCGCCTGTTGCCCGAACATCTGCAAACCGTACAGGAAGCCCCAAAACATCCTGCACCATGGCTGACAACCGGTATTGTATTAATAGGCATATATACTGTTTTCCAAGCTATCCCCGACCTAATTTACCAGTTCTCTCTCTATCTTTTTGTACAGTCTATTGCTATCGACACACATACATCCGTTTGGGCGGACCTCGGCGCACAAAACCAAGCCGGTATACTTGCCAATATCGCGCAGCTTTTTATCGGCATTTTCCTGCTATTCGGTGCACCCAAACTCTCGTCTTGGATGCGAAAAAGACTTTAACTACATAAAAACAACAGGCCGTCTGAAACCTTCAGACGGCCTACCTCACATTCATTCCCATGCCCACACCTGAAGAATTGGCAGCCTTTGCAAAACACGTCGCTGCCTTCATCCCAACCATACCTGACGAACTTCTTCAACTCATTGACGGTCAAGAAACTGCTATCGTCTTTTTAGGCAAACCAAGCTGTTCATACTGTCGCCGTTTTGTTGCAAAACTGTCTACCGTTTCCTTAAACAAACAACTTACCATCCACTTTACCGACAGCAGCAACAAAATAGCTTTAAAAACTTTTCGTGAACAACACGGCATCAAAACTGTTCCCGCACTACTCAAAATCTCACAAGGCAAAATAAAATTCGTCTGCAATTCCAAATTATCAGAAGAAGAAATTGAAGCTTTTTTGAGCGCTTAGACTTCGCATATTTCCTACTAATTACTTTCCCAGCCTACATTTCAGTTAAAATAACGGCCTAAAAATTTCAGACGGCCTTAAGCCTCAACACATACCATGACCCAAATCACTTTCCAACGCCCCGGTCAGCTAACCGCCCTGCCTCCTTTATCACTCTATATCCACATTCCATGGTGCATCAAAAAATGCCCGTATTGCGACTTTAATTCCCACAGCCTGAAAAACGGCCTGCCGGAAGAAGCCTATATCGATGCCCTACTAACCGACTTGCAGCTTGAATTGCCCAATATTTGGGGCAGACCGGTGGAAACGATATTTTTCGGTGGCGGTACGCCCAGCCTGTTTCAGGCGGAATCGATTGACCGCTTGTTAAGCGGCGTGCGTTCGCTGTTGCGCTTGCAACCCGAAGCGGAAATTACTTTAGAAGCGAACCCGGGCACATTTGAAATTGAGAAGTTTCAGGGATTTAAAGATGCAGGTATTACGCGTCTGTCTATCGGCGTACAAAGTTTTAACGACGATATGCTTGCTCGATTGGGACGCGTTCACAATGGCAAAGAAGCCCTGACAGCCATTGATACTGCATTGAAACTATTTGATAAAGTCAATATCGATTTGATGTATGCCCTGCCAAACCAAACGGTTCAGACGGCCTTAAACGATGTGCAAACCGCTATTGCAACAGGCGTATCGCATATCAGTGCCTATCATCTGACAATGGAACCGAACACGCCTTTCGGTCATACGCCGCCCAAAGGATTGCCACAAGATGAAGCGGCATTGGACATCGAAGATGCCGTACACAGCGAATTGGAAGGCGCAGGCTTTATCCACTACGAAACATCGGCTTTTGCAAAAGCTAATATGCAGTGCCGCCATAATTTGAACTACTGGCAGTTCGGCGATTACTTAGGGATAGGCGCAGGTGCACACGGCAAAATTTCCTATCCCGACCGTATTGAGCGAACTGTCCGCCGTCGTCATCCCAACGACTATCTTGCCGCCATGCAGAGCAATCCGCATGAAGCAGTCGAACGCAAAACTGTTGCTGCCGAAGACCTTCCATTCGAGTTCATGATGAACGCCCTGCGCCTGACTGACGGCGTACCTGCTTCAATGCTGCAAGAACGTACCGGTGTACCCACTGCAAAAATCATGGCACAAATCGAAACCGCCAGACAAAAAGGCCTGCTTGAATCAGACCCGACCGTGTTCCGCCCGACCGAACAAGGCTGTTTGTTCTTAAACGATTTGTTACAGTGTTTTTTATAAGTGCGATTTTACAACAGCTGACACATTTTTAGATTTGCTTAATTTTCCACAAGAAAATACAATCAGAATAATTGTTGGGAATGAACAATCCCGGCGATTATCCACTACTCCTAATCCTACATTAAGGACAAAACAATGAAAAAAGTTCTGGTAACACTGATTGCTCTTTCCCTGCCTGCATTTGCATTGGCTGATGAAACCAAAGGTTTTTATGTTCAGGCTGATGCTGGTCATGCTACTGTAAAACTGGGTGGCGCATCAATTAAAGGCTTTAGCCCTCGTATTTCTGCAGGCTACGATTTCGGTGATTTCCGTGTTGCTGCCGACTATACGCATTATAAATCTGCAAAGATTAATGTACCTTCGGTATATGCTGAGGCTAAATATCACAGTGCCGGTGTATCTGCTATTTATGATTTTGACCTGCAAGCTCCTGTAAAACCTTATGTAGGTGTTCGCCTGGGTCTTAACCACTCTACTCATAAATATCAAACAGCCGAACAAACAGCTGAACGTAAGGATACTAAAATTGGCGTAGGTGCAATGGCTGGTGTAAGTTACGATGTAACTCAAAATGTAGCACTGGATGCAGGCTATCGCTATAACCACTGGAGCAAGATCAATAACGTTAAGCTCCATTCCCACGAAGTATCTGCCGGTGTACGCGTAAAATTCTAATATTTAAATACTTGGCATGAAGTAACGATTGCTTCATACATCAAGTAACAAAAGGCCGTCTGAAACCTATTTCTCAGAATTTCAGACGGCCTCTTTAAATTTTTTAAATATGTCTACCTTTTTGCTGCTTTTACTTTTTCTGCAAACCACAGCGCCGCAGCCGTACCTGCCATATCGGCAATGCCGTCCGCGATCGAACCCTGGCGCGTAGTAGTCAGAAATGCCTGAGCCAGCTCGCTTCCTATTGCAAACAATAAAGCGGCAAACAGAATGCCTTTATAGGGAATATTCCTATTGTCTTGAATAAATATTTTTGCGCACAGCCATGCCTGTCCGAAAAACAGTCCGAAATGGCCAACTTTATCAAAATGGGGAAATGGTGGAGCGCTATTGCCGCCCTCTTTGAAAAGTAAGGCATAAATGGCGGCGGCAAACCAGATAAAGGCAGCGGCAGTGAATTTGTTTAATGGTAAGGCTTTCATTTGTCGGCCTCTTCATCCAGCCATGTTTGGCAGATATCTGCCAAGCGGACAAATTTCCCACCCCGCGCCTTCAAAATATCACGCCATTGTGCCACTTCTTCTGCATCCGGGGCATCTTCAATACTGCATTCGTAAAGGCAGAAGTCTAATGTTTCGCCAACAATGCCCGGGGGTTCGGTCTGCATAAGGTTGGTCAGTTCGTTCATATTTACTGTTTCTTCGATTGGTTTATCGCTAGCCAGACTGCGCCGTCTGTTTTCAGGCCGTCTGAACATGATGTACAAGGTTGCCCGTTTGATTCGGGTACGCTTACTTACTGTGTAAAAAACGTGTTGCCTCTTCCCATTCGCCATTCAACACGGCCGGCAATCCTTGCAGGGATTTAGCAATGGAGTCATCAATTTGCTGTCTGTGTTCTGCTGACGGTTTATTCAACACATAACCGACAACCAGATTACGGTCGCCAGGATGATCAATACCTAAGCGTAGACGGTAGAAATTAGGCGTACCCAAACGAGCCTGAATGTCTTTGAGGCCGTTGTGTCCGCCGTTGCCGCCGCCAAGTTTGAATTTGATACGGCCGCATGGAATATCCAGCTCGTCATGAACCACCAAGATTTCCTCCGGTTTAATCTTGTAAAACTGAGCCAAAGCGGCTACTGCCTGACCGGAGCGGTTCATAAAGGTCATGGGTTTGAGCAGCCAAACATCGCCATCCGGCGTAGTGGCGCGCGCTACTTCACCGTAAAATTTCTTCTCATCTTTAAAATTGACTTTCCATTTCCATGCCAGTTCGTCCAACAGCCAAAAGCCGACATTGTGGCGCGTTTGTTCGTATTCTTGGCCTGGATTACCCAAACCGACGATTAATTTAATTTTCAAGCTCATTACTGTTCTTTCAGTTTGACAGGCCGTCTGAAAAAGTTTCAGACGGCCTTCGATTTATTCTTGCCCGGCGCGTTTACGTCGCGCTTCTTTCGGATCAATCAACAATGGACGATAGACCTCAATCCGATCGCCATCGCGCAACACAGTTTCGTCTTTCACAGCCTTGCCGAAAATACCCAAAGGCGCTTGCTGTAAATCCAACTCTGGGAATTCCACCTCCAAACCGCTTTGCAGGGCAGCTTCGCGTATGGTTGTACCTTCGGCAACGGTCATGCTCTTCAACACTTGCCTATCGGCCAGTCCGTAAACAATTTCAATCTCAAGCATAGCGGCGGTCGGCCTCTTTAATAAAAGCATCTACCAGCGTACCGGCAAGATGACCGAACACCGGGGAAATCATGGCAGAGAGTACGGCATTGGAGAAATCGTATTCTAATCTGAATTCGACTTTGCACATATCATCGCCCAAATCGATAAATTTCCAAGTGCCGCGCAGGGTTTTAAACGGCCCTTCGAGCAAATCCATGCGGATTTCCTGCCCTGGGATATTGTGGTTGTGCGTCGCAAACGACTGCTTGACGCGCATATAGTCCATAAACAGGCGCGCTTTTAGTTCGTTGCCTTTGCGTTCGATGACTTCGGTCTTGCTGTACCACGGCAAAAATTTTGGATAGTCCTCAACTTTGTCCACCAGCTCAAACATTTCCTTAGCACTATGCAGCACCAATACGTTTTTCTCGACTTTTTTCATGTGGTTGTAGACCTTGTTTTTGAATATTTGGGGTTCAGACAGCATGATTTAGAAAAATATCTGCCCTACTTTGGGACAAAATTTCAAATTTAAACCGCTTCGCCATTTTGTTTCGCTTCCAGCCATTCCCAGCGTTCCAGCTTTTCCAAAAGCGACATCTCGATTTCTTCAGCCCTGCTTTGCAATGCGCCTGCTTTTTCGTAATCTTTGAAAATTTCAGGATCGGAAAGCTGGGTATTGATTTCAGCCTGCTCGGTTTCCAAAGTGGCGATTTCGTCAGGCAGGGCATCGAGTTCGCGCTGTTCTTTATAGGAAAGTTTGACCGTGCGGTTGGCTTTAGGTTTAACTTTCTCAGGCTCGGCAGCCGCTTTAGGCGCAGAGGCCGTCTGAATTTTATCTTCCCGCGATTTTGCGTCGATATAGTCCTGATAGCCGCCGATGTATTCTTTCAGACGGCCTTGTCCTTCGAAAACAATGCTTTGGGTAATCACGTTATCAAGGAACATACGGTCGTGCGAGACGAGGAATACCGTGCCTTGGTAATCGCGCAGCAGGTCTTCGAGCAGCTCTTGGGTGTCGATGTCCAAGTCGTTGGTCGGTTCGTCCAAAACCAGGATATTGGCAGGACGGGTAAAGAGTTTTGCCAGCAGGAGGCGGTTGCGTTCGCCGCCGGAGAGTGATGAAACGGGACTTTGTGCGCGGGCTGGATGGAACAGGAAATCTTCCAAATAGCTCATCACATGCTTTTTCTTACCACCGACTTCAACGTAATCATTGCCCTGTCCGAGCGTGTAAAACACGGTGTCGTTTTCATTCAACGCGCTGCGGAACTGGTCAAAATAGGCAACTTCCTGCTTGCTGCCGATGCGGATTCTGCCGTAGGTCGGCTGCAATTCGCCCAAAATCAGCTTAAGGAAGGTGGTTTTACCGATACCGTTTGGACCGATTAAGCCGATTTTGTCGCCGCGCTGTAAGATGGCGGAGAATTTGTCCATGATGACTTTGTCGCCATAGGCAAACGAAGCATGTTCCAATTCGGCGATGATTTTGCCGCTTTTCTCGCCGCTGTCGAGCTTAAAGTTGACCTGCCCTTGTACGTTGCGGCGTTCGGCGCGCTGGCGGCGCAGTTCTTCCAAACGGCGCACGCGGCCTTCATTACGGGTACGGCGCGCTTCGATGCCTTTGCGTATCCATGCTTCTTCCTGAGCATGAAATTTGTCAAACAGGCGGTTGTGTTCTGCTTCGACTGCCAACTCTTGCGCTTTTTTCTCGCTGTATTTGGAGAACGAGCCGGGATAGGAGCGCAGAATGCCGCGGTCAAGTTCGACGATGCGCGTGGCGATGTTGTCCAAAAAACGGCGGTCGTGGGTAATCACGACCAAGCTGCCTTCAAACGCTTTGAGCAGGTTTTCCAGCCAGATAATCGCGTCAATGTCCAAATGGTTGGTCGGTTCGTCCAGCAGCAATACGTCGGGCTTTTGCACCCAAGCCTGCGCCAAGGCGACGCGCTTTTTCTGACCGCCGGAGAGGTTGCCGATTTTTTCGTTTTCCGGCAACCCCAGTTCCCCCAAAGTCTGCTTAACTGCCGCATCCAGTTTCCAGCCGTCCTTCGCTTCAATTTCAAGTTGCAATTCATTGAGCTCTTTCAACAAAGCCTCACTCGAACCATTTTCCAACTCATGGCTGACATGATGATAACGGCGCAATAAATCGCGAATTTCGCCCAAACCTTCGGCAACGGTATCAAATACGGTTGCGTCCTTATCAAAAAAGGATTCCTGCGGCACATAAACAATTTTAAGGTTGTTTTGAACAATAATCTGCCCGTCATCGAGCTTTTGTACGCCTGCAAGAATTTTTAAAAACGAAGACTTACCCGCGCCGTTGCGGCCGATTAAACCGATTTTCTCGCCGCTGTCGAGTTGAAAAGAAGTTTTATCGAGCAAGGCGACGTGGCCGACGGCAAAAGAAGCATTTTCTACGGATAAGATATTCATGGGGAAACTTCAAAAAAGAAAAGGGGGACATTTTAACCGATTATCGGCAGATATTTGCCGACAATCATATGAATATGAAATTGAAAGTATCAGGCCGTCTGAAAGCAGTTTTCAGACGGCCTTCATTATTATTCTTGAACCTTCAAACCGAAATGCAGATAAGCTCGTTCGGTTGCTACGCGTCCGCGCGGTGTACGCTGCAAAAAGCCCTGCTGAATCAGATATGGTTCAATCACATCTTCGATGGTATCGGTCGATTCGCCAATCGCAGCAGCCACGTTTTCCAAACCGACAGGACCTCCGCTGAACTTGTGCAAAATCGCCTCAAGGAATTTTCTGTCCATCACATCCAAACCCTGACCGTCCACATCCAGCATACTCAAGGCAGCATCGGCAATTTCCGCATCAATGACGCCGTTGTTTTTCACATCGGCATAATCGCGTACACGTCGCAAAAGGCGGTTGGCAATGCGCGGCGTACCGCGGCTGCGCTTGGCCACTTCCATCGCGCCCTCGTCACCCATATCCAACTGCAACAATTGTGCGGAACGGGCGACAATAGTCGCCAAATCTTTATTCTGATAAAACTCTAATCGGGATACGATACCGAAACGGTCGCGCAAAGGGTTGGTCAGCATACCGGCGCGGGTCGTCGCGCCTACCAATGTAAACGGCGGCAAATCGATTTTGACCGAACGCGCGGCCGGTCCTTCGCCTATCATGATGTCCAACTGATAATCTTCAAGCGCAGGATAAAGGATTTCTTCAACCACTGGGCTTAAACGGTGGATTTCATCAATAAACAGCACATCATGCGGCTCGAGATTGGTCAACAAGGCTGCAAGGTCGCCGGCACGTTCCAAAACCGGGCCACTGGTTTGACGCAAATTAACGCCCAATTCTTTGGCAATAATGTGCGCCAAAGTAGTTTTGCCCAAACCCGGAGGACCAAACAGCAAAGTGTGGTCAAGCGCTTCGCCACGTTTTTTCGCCGCCTGAATAAAAATGGCCAACTGCTCTTTTGCTTTATCCTGCCCGATATAGTCGTCTAAAGTTTTCGGACGTAAAGCGCGTTCAAGCAATTCTTCCTGAGCGGAAATATTTTGAGCAGTGATAATGCGCTGAGGTTGTGCAGAAGTAAGATTATCGGCTTGTAACATAATGTTTCTAAATTCTAAGACCGTTCTCGACCCGTTATTTCAGACGGCCCGAACAATCAGATAAAGCGGTTAAATTATGATTTTGGCCATTATACCCGATAAGGCCGAGCCGCTTTTCCCTCAAATCTAAATCACACAAAAATTTTCGTTTTCAGACGGCCAAAGCAACGTATAATAAACGGTTAATTCAAATACCTATCGCATTCAGGAGAACACATGAGCCTCAAGCAAAAAGTCATCGCCATCGACGGCCCCAGCGCATCCGGCAAAGGGACGGTTGCCTCACGCGTAGCCGAAGCCTTGGGTTTTCTTTACCTCGACTCCGGTGCGCTTTACCGCCTGACCGCGCTTTACGCACAAAAACAAAATGTTGCCTGGACAGATGAAGATGCCGTCAGCACACTGGCAGAAACCTTGCCCGTACAATTTGAAGGCAGCGTCGTATTATTAAACGGCGAAGATGTATCCGAGCAAATCCGTACCGAAGCCATCGGCATGGGCGCATCTGCCGTCGCGCAGTTGCCTAAAGTGCGTACCGCCCTTTTACAACGCCAACGCGACTTCCTAACCGAAAAAGGTTTGGTCGCCGACGGCCGCGATATCGGCTCGGTTATTTTCCCTGATGCCGCATTAAAAATTTTCCTGACCGCGAGTGCCAATGTCCGCGCCCAACGTCGTGCAAAGCAACTCGGTATCCCATGCGAAGGCGTTGCATTCGAGCGTATTTTGTCGGACATTGAAGCGCGCGACGAAGCAGACCGCCGCCGCCCTGTTGCTCCGTTGAAACAGCTGCCCGACGCCCTGCTTTTAGATACCGATAACCTTTCTATCGAAGAAGCTGTAAAAAAAGTGCTTGATTGGTATCATAAAGTTTAAAATTTGGAGTATAATCGC
>NZ_JBQCTZ010000117.1:0-11024 GCF_051963715.1 Neisseria sp. P0001.S005
CTGTCTGCTTCGTTTTCTTCACCGCGTCAGCAGCGAAGAACCGAACTATACGCCTCACAACAAAACCAGTCAACACCTTTCGCAAAATTATTTTCAGAAAATTAATCACAGACATGTTTTAAAAGGGTTTTTATTTTATAAAAAACTCAATCAAACTTTCTACACAATCCATACATACAAAAAAATACAAACAAAGGCCGTCTGAAATGCTCTTTCAGACGGCCTTTTGAATTTAACCCTCGCTTGAATTTATATTGTTGGCGCTTGTTTTTTGGTATGATGTTTCCTTGATTCTTTTATATCAGCCTCGAGTTTGCTATGTCTGTCTATACCAGTGTTTCCGACGCTCAAATGCGTGATTTCCTACTGCAATATGATTTAGGAGATTTTGTTTCTTTGCAGGGGATTGCTCAAGGAATTACTAATAGTAATTATTTTTTAACTACTTCAACCGGTCGTTATGTATTGACTGTTTTTGAGGTTTTAAAATCAGATGAACTGCCTTTCTTTTTAGAACTCAACCAGCATTTGAGTCTGAATGGTGTTGCCTGCGCTGCTCCGATTACTCGTAAAGATGGCGGACTGCATTCTATTTTGGCCGGAAAACCGGCTTGTTTGGTTACTTGTTTGAATGGTTCTGATACTGGCTGGCCAACTGAAGCTCAATGCTTCCATACCGGTGCTATGCTGGCCAAAATGCATTTAGCCGGCCAAGACTTTCCTTTAAAAATGAAAAATCCTCGTTATGATGACTGGTGGCATGATGCCTGTACTCAGTTGCTACCTGTTTTAGATTCCGAAGATGCCGCACTGCTTCAATCTGAAATTACTGCTTTAGATGAAAATCTAGGAGAGCATTTGCCTTCCGGTATTATCCATGCCGATTTATTTAAGGACAACGTATTACTTAATGGAGATGAAGTTTCCGGCTTTATCGACTTCTATTATGCGTGTAACGGTAATTTCATGTACGACCTGGCAATTGCGGTTAACGATTGGGCACGAACAGCTGATAACAAATTAGACCCTGCCCTTTATGATGCCTTTATCCACGGCTATGAAAGCGTACGTCCATTATCTGATGAAGAATGCGCGTATTTCCCTACTGCACAAAGAGCCGGATGTATTCGTTTCTGGGTATCTCGTCTGCTCGATTTCCATTTCCCTCAATCAGGAGAAATGACGTTTATTAAAGATCCAAATGCATTTAGAGATCTATTATTGAGTCTTAAATAATATATAGATAAAAGGCCGTCTGAAATTCAGACGGCCTTTTATCTAATGCCCTCCCCCGCCGGAACCGCTAAACGGAGGTCTTGCCAACCAAATAATGGGGATCATGCTGATGAATATGATACTGCCTGCCAAGAAGATTTCATTTGAACCAATAATAAAGCCTTGTTGTGAAATGGTACTATTTATCGCATCCAGGGCTTGCTCTTTGCTCAGTCCATTGACCATCATGCCTTGAATAGATTGGTTGCTGATTGAGGACAATAAATTAATATGTTCGGTCAGTTGAGTATGGTGCAGAGCTTCGCGTCGTTCCCACATGGTGCTGACAACAGATACTCCGACACCGCCCATAAAGACACGCAAGAAATTAGACAGGCTACTTGCCGAGGCAATTTGGTTGCCTTTCATATGCGACAAGGTAATACTGGTCAAAGGCAGGAAGAACATGGCTACGCCTAAACCCTGCCAAAACTGCGGCCAAACGACGTTGCTCATATCCATACCGGCATAGAAATCGGTTCGCCAATGGAATGTGTAGGCAAACACCAAGAAGCTGGCGCTGACAAACAGACGCATATCGACGCGATTACCAAACTTACCGATAATCGGCGACAGAATAATCGGCAGGAAGCCCACCGGTGCAGCAGCTAGGCCGGCCCAAGTAGCGGTATAGCCGAGATTTGATTGCAACACTAAAGGCAGCAGGGTCAATGTGCCCATATAGACCATGAAGCCCAACGATGTAGCAACGACGCCTATTGTGAAGTTTCTATTTTTAAACAATGACAAATCGACAATCGGGTATTTCTCGCCCAGCTCCCAAACAATAAAATATGTCAGAAACACCAAAGCGGTAACGCCCAAAACGATAATCTCTCCCGAGGCAAACCAGTCCAATTCCTTGCCCCTATCCAACATCATTTGTAATGCGCCGATACCGACGATCATCAACACCAGCCCAACATAATCGATTGGCGCCCTGACGATTTCAGTTTCCCTGTGTCTAAGCTGTTTCCAAGAAATAGTTGCAGACAAAATCCCGATCGGGATATTGATAAAGAAAATCCATCCCCAATGCCAGTTGTCCGAGATCCAACCGCCCAAAATCGGCCCCAATACAGGGGCAACAACGACGGTCATCGCCCATAAGGCCAGTGCCAATGTTCGTTTTTCAGGCGGATAGGAAGCCATCAACAGGCTTTGGGACAAGGGAATCAATGGCCCGGCGATGAAGCCTTGCAATACACGGAAAAAAACCAAGGCTTGAAGATTATGTGCAATGCCACACAGCCATGACGTTACGACAAACCCGATCACAGCGGCGATAAAGATTTTGACCTCGCCAAACCGCTTGGCCAAAAAACCTGTCAGAGGAACGGAAATGGCATTGGCTACGGCAAATGAGGTAATCACCCAAGTCCCCTGCGTGGTAGCCGCACCCAAATCCCCTGCAATAACAGGCACGGCGACGTTGGCGATGGTGCTGTCCAAGACTTCCATAAATACGGCCAAGCTGAGCGCCAAAGTTGCCAACACCAGCTTAAACCCTTGTAACGGCGGATAATTCATATTTATAAACTATAAGACAACCGCCAAAGCGGTCGATTGAAGAGAATCAATATTTCAGACGGCCTGAGCCTTCAATAAAAGACTCAGGCCGTCTGAAAAGATTATTTTGCGTATTGTTCGAAGATTTTATCGACTAAAGCATCGGCGGCTTTCCAATCCACACTTTCCGTTTCCGGCAATGCAGTATTTTGTTCCGCTTCGGCAGTCATGGCTTTACCGCTGCCCTTCTCGGCAATATCGACTTTAACAGTCATCGACAAACCGACACGGAGCGGATTTTGTTGCAATTCTTTAGCATCCAAACTGATACGCACCGGCACACGTTGCACAACTTTAATCCAGTTGCCCGTTGCATTTTGCGCCGGCAGTAATGAGAACGCACTACCCGTACCTGCCGACAAACCCATTACCTTGCCATGGTAAACCACTTTACTGCCGTACAAATCGGCTGTCATTTCAACAGGCTGGCCGATTTTCATTTTGCGCAGTTGCGATTCTTTAAAGTTGGCATCCACCCACAATTCAGACAGGGGCACAACAGCCATCATCGGCGTACCTTGTGCGATACGTTGGCCGACTTGGACATTGCGTTTGGCAATTTGGCCGCTGATCGGCGAACGGATTTGCGTACGTTGCAAATTCAGCCAGGCGTCTTTGATGTGGCTGATGGCCGTCTGAACTGCCGGTTGTTGGCGCAGAGGAATATTGTTGCCCAACGCTGCCTGAGCAGAAACTTCTTCCGCCTCAACCGCTTTCACTGCAGCCTGAGCCTGAACCACAGCGGCACGGGCATGGCTGAGTTCTTCACCGGAAACCGCTTCCGTACCTGCCAAAGATTCACGGCGGCGCAAATCGGCTTGTACACGGGCCAAATCGGCTTTGCGCAACAACACTTGCGCTTTGGCTTTAGAATTGACCGCAGCTTGCTGCTTGTTTTGACGAATGGCCTGAATCAATTCATTTTGCGCACGATCGTATGCCAGCTGAAAATCGCTGTCGTCCAAAGCCACCAACACATCGCCTTTTTTCACGACATCCGTATCGTCATACATGACTTTGCGCACCGTGCCGTTCACCTGCGGCGTAATCATCACCAAATGACCGGCCACATAAGCATCTTCCGTTTCTTCTTCATGTTGCCAAAACAGGAAATACGCCAAAGCAACTCCTGCTGCCGCAATAAGGAATAGAAGCGTAACGATAACCAAATTGCGTTTGCGATGCGTTTTAGCGCCGGAAGCAGCCACTTCCGGTTCTTTTTGGACATTATTTTTTTCTGATTGAGTATCCATAAGTCCTAACTTTAATTCTGCACATGTGATAACGATATTATTGTCTTGCCGGGCAGCTGACTTATACCATCAGTCCCCAATACGCGCGTTTAACGCGCTAAAGGGTCATATTCTATAGTTACACTCTATTCATTACAATAATTTCTTCCGGTAGCAAATGTAAATAAGGTAAGCAAAAGGCCGTCTGAAATTACTTTCAGACGGCCTACGTTTTAATAAAACATTTATTTCTTATTTAATTGAAAGCCTCCGCCCAACTGGGCATTGAGGTTACTCCAAGCTGTCAGATATTCTGCATGGTATTGAACCGCCGACATTTTCGTACGCACAGCTTCGTCTTGTTTTTGCAAAGCGGTCAAGCCGTTATCCAAGCCTGCACGAACACGTCCTTTCGCATTTTGCACAGATTTATCCGCGATATTGACCATCTTATTCCAAGTATCTTGTCGGCTTTTCAGGCTTTGATAGTCCACTACGGCATCTGCCGCCGAACGCATGGCATTCAAAACAGTTTGGTCATACACGGCAACCTGCTCGTTATATTGGGCACGTTTGCCCGCCAATTTAGACTGCAGCGCACCGGAAGTAAACAATGGCAGATTCAAAGCCGGAACGATGCCCAACATACCGGAGGTTCGTCCGCGAATCAGATTGAACGCATCAATGTGCGTCATACCCGCCAAAACTTTTAATTCGATATTCGGGTAAAACTCTGCTTCGGTCGATTTGACAATATGCCATTTTTCTTCAAGCAAGGCTTTTTGCGCCGCGATATCGGGTCGGGCTGCCAGCAAATCCGCTTCAATTCGGTTAACCGGCAATGACGGCACAGCCGCCATTTTTTCCGGAACCTGTCCATCCAATGCACCCGGTACACGGCCGGTCAATACAGCCAGACTGTTGCGGATTTTCTCATTTTTCTGAGTCCATGCCGATTTTTCAAGCTGTAATTGTTGTTGCGCCATTTCCAGAGCGTGCAAGGCATCGGCAGGAGCCAGCTGCGCTTTAACGCGTTGTTGCATCAGTTTCAATGCTTTATCCGCCAGCTCTATGCGCGTATCCAGCAAAGCCAGATGTTCTGTCGCCATCTGCCACGCAAAATATTGGGCGGCAACGGCGTGAGCCAACTCGGTGCGGATATGATGCGCTTCATACACCGTAGCCCTGCTTTTTCCCAAAACAGCTTGAATCTGCTCTCGGTTTTTACCCCAAAAGTCGAAAACCAAGCTGCCTTGTAAAGCTGCGTGCGCCAAAACCAATGTATGGTCGGTATCGACCATACCGGCTTGAGGTTTGGGTGAAACATAGGTACCAATACCGGTTACACCCAAGCCGACTTGCGGTTTGTTTGCGGCTCCTACAACGCCCAGCTGCGCCTGAGCCTGCTCAAACCTTGCCTTGACGACACGCAGATTGGTAGACGTCTGAATGGCGGAAGCAATCAAATTGTTTAATTTTTTATCTTTCAGCTTCATCCACCAGCCGTCTTGGGCAGTAGCGGCAGATTGGCCTTGCGGCAGCGGATAGGCTGTTGTCTCATCCAAAGGCGACTGTTTGCCGAACGGCGCACATGCCGCCAACAGCGAAACAGCGGCAACGCATACGCTTGATTTGACCAAACCTAATTTCATACAGACTCCGTTTATGTGTGCCTGCCGCAGACCATCAGGCCGTCTGTTGTCAATTGCCCAAACGGTTCAACAGTTTACCTAATAGGTGTTGCAGCGTATCATAATCCTCTTTCGTGAAATCTTCCCACGCCTGGCCGCTCTGACGGGCAATTTGCGGCCATACTTCGTGGATGAAGGTCTCACCTGAAGGGGTCAATTTTAGCACAATCTGACGGCGGTCTTTTTGATTGATATAACGCTCTACCCAGCCGCGCCCAACCATATCGTCCGACAGGCGTGTCGCACTGGTGCGCGTCAAGTCCATCAGGTCGCTCAAGCGCGAAGGCAGGATTTCGCTGTTTGGGCTGACGTAAACCGCCATCAGGGAAAACCACAGGTTTTCATTGATGCCGAACGCTTTCAGGTTTTCGTTCAAATGGCTGCTCAAACGTTCGGTTACAATGCGCAACATGCGGGATACTTGGTTTTGCTGCTCTGGAAACTGCGGCAGACGGGTAGAAAGCAAACGCATTGCGTTGACTAATTCGGTTTGTGAAAAACTCATAAATTCCTTCTTTCTGAGTGAATTATTTTATTCGATATCAATCAAAATAAAATATGATGTAATAATTTACTTTAAGATACCAATCACTTACTTTAAGACGTTATACTGATTCAGATGATTATTTTAGTGTATGAAAATCTGATAATCGGTTACATGCTCCTACTAAACGGGGGTTTCTATGCCTAAATCATGAAAATTCGACCATAAAAAGGCCGTCTGAAACCTTGATGACAACTTTCAGACGGCCTCCATAACGGATTAAAATAAGCTTTTCCACTTGTACCGGATTCAAACCATGAACACTTCCGCCTTTTTTCCCCATATCACCCTTATCGGCGTCGGTTTAATCGGCGGATCGTTCATACTCGACCTCAAACGCTTGGGACTGGTGCAAACCGTTACCGGCATCGATACCAATGCCGACAACCTCAATTACGCACTCGAATGCGGCATCATTGACCATGCCTATCCGAATATTTGCGCCGAAAGCATTAGCAATGCCGATTTGGTTTTGATTGCCACGCCTGTCTCCGTCCTGCCTGACGTATGCCGCGACATCAAGCCCTTCTTAAAAGACACTGCCTGCGTTTCCGATGTCGGCAGCACCAAACAATCGGCACTCAATGCCTTCCGCACCCACTTATCCGACCGCCTGCCGCAATGTTTTGCTGCCCACCCGATAGCTGGATCGGATCAAAGCGGAGCAAAATCCGCGCGTTGCGGTTTGTTTCAAAACAGCCGCCTTATCATTACGCCACACGGCCAAGAGGCTTCAGACGGCCTGAGACGGCTGAAAAGCCTGTGGCAGGCGGTTGGTTCGCAAATTTCCACCATGAGCGCCGAAGAACACGACAATATTTTTGCCGCCGTTTCCCACTTGCCGCACTTGGCCTCCTTTGCCTATGTCCACGCTTTGGTTGACCATCCGCACGGCAAAGACTATCTCCCCTATGCCGCCACCGGATTTCGCGACTTTACCCGCATCGCTTCCAGCCATCCTGCCGTTTGGACCGACATCTGCATGGCCAACCGCCCTGCCCTGCTCAAACTGACCGGCGATTTGAAAGAACAATTATCCAAATTGGAACAGCTCCTTTCAGACGGCAACAAAACCGAGCTTTACCGCTATTTTGAAGAAGCCGCACAAATGCGTAATGACTGGCTGAAAAACCGTTAAACCTGTTTTCAGACGGCCTGATACCTTCCCAGTTAAAATCTTCATCACAATAAAAAGGGCATCTGTTTAGATGCCCTTTTTTGATTTCTTTAGCACTGATAATCTTCAAATTCCCACGAAAAAAAACGAAGTAAATAAGTCAATGACTTTTCCCAAGTTTCTTTTGAACATTCTTTAAGAATTTTCTCAATTTCCGATTTAATAACAGAATGATTAAATTCATTCATAATCATCATACCCGCTCCCCATTTAACCCTTTGATTTTGGAAACAATTATGCAAAATCCATTTAGGAGAGCATATGCGAACAGAAAATATATCTGCAGCATCACTATCATCAGTTCCTATGTCTAAATCAATTCCCACACAAAAATTGTCTTTGATTTCGGGAACGAAATCTTCAAAGGCACAATCGTAAAGATTGATGGCTTTCAATTCTAGGTTAATCATTTTATATTCAAATGTCCATTAGTTAGTGTTGTTCTTGTATTTGGGTCTCGAATAACAAAATTCGCTTGCGTTCCTGTTGGATTAAGATGTGTTGGAGTGTTTTTTTTGGTAGTAGGCGGTCGGTATAAACGAGTTCCGTCAGCACTTATCAAACAACCCTTGCACGTACGACTTCAACGTTTCACTCAGTCTTTCAAACGGAACTCAGCCGCTCTGGCGTGCGCGGTCAAGCTTTCGCCATGCGCCAACACGCTGGCGGTTTTGCCCAACTTCTGCGCCCCTTGTTCTGAAACCTGAATCAGACTGGAGCGTTTTTGGAAATCATATGTTCCCAAAGGAGAAGAGAAACGCGCCGTGCGGCTGGTCGGCAAAACGTGGTTGGGCCCTGCGCAATAGTCGCCAAGGCTTTCACTGGTATAGCGTCCCATGAAAATCGCACCGGCGTGGCGGATTTTTTTCGCCCACTCTTGCGGATTTTCGACCGACAGTTCTAAGTGTTCGGGAGAAATATAGTTGGCGATTTCGCAGGCTTCGTCCAAATCTTTAGCCAAAATCATTGCGCCTCGGTTGCCCAATGAAGCTTCAATAATCGCACGGCGCGGCATGGTTTCAATCAAGCGGTTCATGGCCGTCCGAACTTCATCCAAATACGTTTGAGAAGTACCAATCAAAATCGCTTGTGCAATTTCATCGTGTTCCGCCTGACTGAACAAATCCATGGCCACCCAATCGGCAGGCGTCGTACCATCAGCAATCACCAAAATTTCAGACGGCCCTGCCACCATATCAATACCGACCACGCCGAACACGCGTCGTTTTGCCGCAGCGACAAAAGCATTGCCCGGGCCGGTAATCTTATCGACTTGAAGCACAGATTCCGTACCATAAGCCAAAGCCGCAACCGCCTGCGCGCCGCCGACCGTAAACACTTTGGTTACACCGGCCACAAAAGCAGCCGCCAACACGATATCGTTGCGCTCGCCTTTCGGAGTGGGAACGACCATGATGATTTCTTTCACGCCGGCAACGTGGGCAGGCATGGCGTTCATGATGACGGAACTCGGATAAGCGGCTTTACCGCCCGGAACATAAATACCGACTCGGTCAAGCGGCGTAATCTGTTGCCCCAAAAGCGTACCGTCTTCGTCTTCGTAAGTCCACGACTCCATTTTTTGATGTTTATGATAGCTTCCCACCCGTCGCGCGGCCGTTTTCAAGGCCGTCTGAATGTTTTCGGGCAAACGCTCAAACGCAGACTGCAAATCGTCATGCGTCAGGATTAAATCGCCGATGGTTTGGGCAGATGTGCCGTCAAAGCGGTTGGTGTATTCAATCAGCGCCGCATCGCCGCGTTTTTGAACATCGGCACAGATGTCGGCAACAATACGGTCGATTTCAGGGTTTTGCGCGGTTTCAAAAGCGAGTAACGCTTTAAGTTCGGCTTGAAAATCAGGGGATTGGGTGTCGAGTTTCTTCATGGTTTGCTCTCTTCCTTTTTTCGTTCCTATTGTTTTCAGACGGCCTCAGCCACACACATGCCGTCTGAACATTATCTTTTCAAAAAACCTTTTTTCTGCAAAAACGCCAACATATGCGGTCGCACAGGATTGCCCAAGGTTTTGGCCAGCGATTCCTTCCAAGGTATCGGGCTACCCTTGCGTAACTCATAATAATCCGCCACTGCCTGATTATAGGCTTCAACCGCCTCGGCATTCAGGCTCGGACAGGTGTTTTCGGCATAGACCATTTCCTTAGGCAGGCGCGGTTTGAGCGGTGGGTCTTGGTCGGGATAACCGAGGCACAACCCCATCAAAGGCACGCAATAATCCGGCAGGTTCAACACGTCCGACACTTTTTGCGCATCATTGCGCAACGCGCCGATATACACGCCGCCCAGCCCAAGCGATTCGGCGGCAAGCAATACGTTTTGCGCCATAATGCCTGCATCGACCGCGCCAATCAGGGTGACTTCCGCCCAATCAATTTGCGCATCAAGAAACATCGCCTTGTGTTTGGAAAAATCGATGCAAAACAATAAAAATTCCGCACAATGGACAATATAAGGGGCGCTTCCTGCCGCTTCATGTATCCCCTGCCTCAGCGCAAGATCGGATACGCGGATGATGGAAACGCATTGCAGATTGTTGGAAGTCGAAGCCTGCTGTCCGGCGCGAACCAGCGTATCGAGGATTTCATCGGCAATCGGTTCTGAAGTAAACCTGCGGATGGAACGATGGGAAAGAATCGTATCGAGTGTCGGTTTGCTTTGCATCATGACGGGGCTTTCAAACTGGGTTGGCAGACAGGTTTTGCCAAAAACTTTTCAGACGGCCTTAGCGGCATTTTCAAATGCCTGAATAATCGGATTCAACAGCGCATATTTGGTTTTCAAGGCCGCTTTGTTGACCACCAAGCGGCTGGAAATATCAGCCACATGTTCCACAGCCTCCAAACCATTGGCCTTCAAAGTATTTCCGCTGGAAACCAAATCGACAATCGCGTCGCTCAAACCGACCAAAGGCGCAAGCTCCATCGAGCCGTACAGTTTGATGATGTCCACATGCACACCCTTGTCGGCAAAGTGTTCGGCGGCGATGTCGGGATATTTGGTGGCAATCCGCAAGCGGCTGCCGGGTTTGGACGCGGCGGCGTAATCAAAACCTTTTTTAACTGCAACCATCATGCGGCATGAGGCGATGTACAAATCCAAAGGTTGATACAGGCCATCTCCGCCATGCTCGATCAACACATCCTTACCGGCAATACCGAAATCCGCCGCACCATATTGCACATAAGTCGGCACGTCGGTCGCGCGTACAATTACCAAACGGATGTTGTTATGATTCGTGCCAATAATCAGCTTGCGCGACTTTTCCGGCTCTTCCGCAGGCACAATACCGGCGGCAGCTAACAGCGGCAGGGTTTCCTCAAAAATTCGCCCCTTAGATAAAGCAATCGTTAAAAGTGTGTCGGTCATTTTTTTCTTCTCCTTTGCCATATCAAAAGCAAGAAGGCCGTCTGAAATCTACAACCCATTTCAGACGGCCTTAACTACGGTTTTACAATAAAGTTTTCACATCAGCCGCAATCGTTTCCGGCTCGCTGCCATAAGGCGAGAAAATCGCC
>NZ_JBQCTZ010000118.1:0-10923 GCF_051963715.1 Neisseria sp. P0001.S005
ATTTCTTCGTTGAGACGGCGGTTTTCTGAAACCAGCGTTTCAAATTTTTGGACAAGTTGGTAAACGTTGATTTCCAGATTGTTCAGTGATTGGTTCATGTGTTTCCCTTCAGACGGCCTTATAGCCGTCATATTGTGCGTCAGGCCGTCTGAATGGCAGACGGTGCGACCGTTTATTCGAAGCGAGCGCTTCGTTCCATCAGGCGTTCAACGACTTGCTGCGGCGTCATTTCTTTGCGGATGAGTTGCAGCAGGGTTTGAGTGATGGGCATATCGATTTGGTATTTGGCGGCGGTGTTGAAGACTTCTTCAATGGTGCTGACACCTTCAGAAACGTGGCCGATTTCGACAAGTACTTGATGCAATTCTTTGCCTTCTGCGAGGCCGAGGCCGACACGGCGGTTGCGTGAGAGTGCGCCGGTACAGGTCAGGATAAGGTCACCGATGCCTGCCAAACCCATCATGGTTTTGGGTTGTGCGCCCATGGCGATGGCAAGGCGGGTGATTTCGGCAAGGCCGCGTGTTACTAAGGCCGCACGTGCATTGAGGCCGTATTCGAGGCCGTCTGAAAGGCCGGTGGCAATCGCCATGACGTTTTTAACGGCACCGCCCACAGCGACGCCGATGACGTCGGTGCTGCCGTACAGGCGCATTACGTTGGTGTTCAGTTGGGCAGTGGTTTCTTCCACCCAGTCTTTGTTTTCGGAAGCAAGCACGACGGCGCAAGGCAGTTGGGCTGCAAGTTCTTGGGCAAAGCTCGGACCTGAGAGAACGCCGATTTTTTTATTGTTAGGCAGGACTTCTTTCAGTACTTGGAAAGTCAAGAGACCGGTATCTTGTTCAAAACCTTTGCAGGCGGCGAGAACGGGAATATCGGCTGCGTTATGCTGTTTGAGCAGTTCGGCGCTGCTTCTGAGGCCGGCTACGGAGGTAACGATCAGGGCAAGTTGGCTGTCTTTCAGCGCTTCACCCAAATCGGCGTGAACGGTCAGGTACTCAGGGAAAGGGAAGCCGGGCAGGCCGCGTTTGTTTTCGCGATCTGCCTGCAGGGTGCGGATTTGGTCGGGATTGCGTGTCCAAAGGGCAACTTCATTGTTGTGGTGCGCAAAGTGCAACGCGAGAGCTGTACCCCACGAACCTGCGCCGATGACGGTAATTTTCATGTTTCTCTTCCATATGGGAACGGGGCTTACTTTAAAACAAACGGCTTTGGGGTGCAAGGGCGGAGTTTGTGAAAAATATTTTGTGCCGTTTAAAAAGCCTTAGGCCGTCTGAAAGTTCAGACGGCCTGTTTCGGTTTATGATTTATTGTTACCGGAATGGTAGGCATCGTAGGCGTAGTAGTCGTAGCTGTTGTTGGCTTCGCGCTTCATGCCGTTGAGGACGACACCTTTGATGTTGATGTGGTTTTGTTTGAGGCGTTCGACGCTGGCTTCAAGCTCTCGTGCACGGGTGTGCGCATAACGGCTGATCATCAGGACGGTGCCTGCATGTTGGCCGATGATGACGGCATCGGTCACGGCCAATACGGGCGGCGTGTCCAAGATGACGTAATCGTAGCGTTGGCGCGCGTGGGCGAGCAACTCGTTGAAACGGTTGTCCATCAAAAGCTCGGACGGATTGCTGGGATAGCTGCCGCTGCTGATGAGGTGGAGGTTTTCAATGCCGGTCTCTTGTACGGCTTTGGCCGGAGCCGCTTTGCCGTTGAGGATGTCAGACAAGCCGAACTCGGGGGTAAGGCCGAAGAGTCGGTCAAGGTAGCCTTTGCGCATATCGGTATCGATAAGCAGGACGCGTTTGCCTGACTGCGCCATTACGGTGGCGAGGTTGGCGGAGATAAAGGATTTGCCTGCTTCAGGCGCGGCACCGGTAATCATGAGGACGTTGTTAGGCGCGTCCAGCATGGAGAAGTAGATATTGGTGCGCAGGGCGCGGATGGCTTCGACGGCCGTGTCGGCGCGGTCTTCGCTGGCCAGCAGATAGTTGGAACGGCCGCCGGTTTTCTTGAATTTGCTTTTGAAGAAGTCGCGTTTTTGCTGGGTTTTGGAGTGCGGAACAAGTGCGACGACTTCCAAATTGAGGTTTTCGATTTCTTCGGATGAAGTAATGCCGTTTTTCATGCGGTTGCGGATCATCAGCCACAAAGCGGTTAATGAACCTGCGGCAAGTGCGCTCAGGAGTGTGATGACGGCTTTGCGCGGTGCAACGGGGTTTTCAGGGACATAGGCATAATCGACGAT
The DNA here is from genome assembly GCF_051963715.1 of Neisseria sp. P0001.S005. Taxonomy (NCBI): domain Bacteria; kingdom Pseudomonadati; phylum Pseudomonadota; class Betaproteobacteria; order Neisseriales; family Neisseriaceae; genus Neisseria; species Neisseria sp. P0001.S005. The sequence continues at coordinate 2,240 of NZ_JBQCTZ010000118.1, forward strand.
GCGTACATTACCTTGCGCACTGGCTTTCATGATGTTGAGTTCTTGCTGTTTGCTCAACAGTTGGACGTAGGTAGCCTGGTTGGTTTCTACGTCGCGGGTCAGGCGGATAACTTCTTGTTGGGTGTTCGGCAACTCGGCGATTTGTTGATTAATTTTGTTTTTAGCGCGCTCGAGAACGGCAAGTTTGTCCAATACGGCTTTATAGGAAGGGTGTTCCGGCGTGTACAGCTCGGCTAAGCCTGCTTCTTCGGTTTTGAGCAGGGTAATTTGGGTTTCGATGCCGGTCAGGCTTTCCAATGCGCCTTTAGACTCGAGCGGAATGTCGAGAGAGCCTGATTGTTGGCGGTAGGCATTGAGTTTGTTTTCAGCGTCTTGCAAGGTTTCTTTCAAGCGTGGCAATTCTTCGCTGATGAAAGCCAAACCGCTGGATGCAACTTGAACGTCGCGTTCACGGTTTTGCGCAACGTAGTTGTCGGCAATGCTGTTGAGGATGACGCTGGTACGCTTAGGGTCGGTGCCGGTAAAGGCAAGGTTGATGATGGGGCTGGTTTTACCTTTGCTGATAACAGCCAGTTTGTTTTGGATGTTTTCGATCGCACTGATGCGGGAGAACTTGGTCAACGCAAATTCTTGACCCGGATTGGCCAAGATTTGATCAATTTTGAGGGTGGTGTGATTGTTGATTTTCAGAAGCAAGCCGACCTTGCCTTCGACGACGCGTTTGTCAGGCAGGGTAAGGGTATAGGCCTTGTTGCTTTTGGCGGTCAGCGTGAAGGTTTTGTTGAACCATTCGTCTTGTACGGTAAAGCTGCCGACGGTCAATTTAGGATCGGGGTCGCCGCTGATGTTGTGCATCAGGCTGCCGATAACGGGTGTGTATTTGGCTTTGACTTCTTGGTCAAGCTGAAGGTCGTCAACGGTTTTACCCAGCACCAAGCGTGATTGAACCAGCTCGACTTCTGCTTCAGACGGCGTGGTTTGGTTGTTGAAGATGCTGTTGATTTCGGTCAGGATTTGGTTTTGTCGCGTTTCAATTTCCAGCATGGCATCGGCACGGTATTGCGGAGTGGATGCCAGGCTGAAGGCTGCGCCAAGAATGCCGCCTGCAAGCAGGGCGGCGAGGATTTTGTATTTATTTGTCCAAATTACGCGCAGCTGTTGGCCGAAGTCGATGTCGTCGTTGTCTGCGCTGTAAGGTGTGTAGGTCGTTTTTTTCATTGCTTGCTTTCTTGTTCATGCCGGTTTTATACCGGTTGAGTTTTTCCGTTTAGTTTGGTTTTCCAAGTGTCTGCGGCAGCGTTGAGCTGTTCAAAAACGGCTTCAAACATTTCGCTGCTTTGTTTGTATGGGTCAGGTACGGTTTTTTTAGGCAACCATTGGGCAAACAGCATGGTTTTGCTGCGTGCCGGCGGATGGATGTCGGCCACCATGTCGATTTGACAGGGCTCCATGACGAGAATCAAATCGGCCTGTTCGCACATTTGGGCAGTCAGTTGGCGTGCCGTATGGCCTGCAACGATAACGCCGTGTTTGAGTGCGGTTTTAATGGCTTGGAAATCGGCATCCTTACCTGCCAGTGCTTTTATGCCGGCGCTGCTGATGCGGTGGCCGGGTAGTTTTTTCTGCATAATCCGCTCTGCGGTGGGGGAGCGGCAGATGTTGCCTAGGCAGACGATGAGTATGTTGTGGTACATGATATTGTTTCGGTTTATGGTCTGAAAAAAGCGTGAGTCAGACTATAAGGTACTGCTTTTCCGTTTGTGCGGTGTGTACGGCTTTTATATGCCGTTTATGTAATTTGGTCGGATTGTGCGTGATTTTGTATCCTGCTGTCAAACAAGGGTCTGACAGCAGGAACCACTGCTTATTTAAACGTATTGTCGAGGGTATTGACGTTGCTGATGGAGTTGGTAATTTGTGACATTACGCGGTTCCAACGGGTAACCGGGGCTGCGGTAACGTAAACGGTGTCTTCGGAGCGCAGTTTGAATTCGCTGCCCAGTGCGTAAGAAGTCGCATCTTTCAGGTTGAGCTGATAGATGTGGATAGGTTTGGCCGCATCTTCTGGTGCGCGGCGGATCACGAATACGCCGGTTGCATCAGCATAGTTTTGGTTCATGCCGCCGACTTCGCCGAGCGCTTGGGTCAGGTTGAGGCCGTGATTGCCGATCGGCAGGGTGGCTTGTTTGCCGACTTCACCCATGATGTAGATTTTATTGTTGCTGCTGTTAGGAACGTAAACGATGTCGCCATGGCTGAGGAGGTGGTTTTGCGACATATCGCCGTATTGCAGCATGTTTTGCAGGGAGATGGTGCGGTCGATGCCGTTGTGCGTCCATTTGATGTGCTGGGTATCGGCACTTTGGGTAACGCCGCCAGCCTGGTTGATGGCGTCCAAAATGGTCATCGGGATATTGGTAATCGGCAGCTGACCTGCTTGGTTGATGGCACCGGATACTGAAATGCGTTGCGAACGGAATTCGGTAACGTTGATGGCGACTTGAGGGTTTTTGATGTAGCGCCTTAGGAGGTTGGTTAAGATGTTTTGCAATTCGTCCAAAGTTTTGCCTTTGGCTTGAATTTTGCCTGCCAACGGGTAAGTGATATAACCGCCCTCATCTACCCAGGCACCGCGGCTGACTTGGTTAGTTTGCGGGTTGCTTTGCTGGATGGGAGAATTAAGGTCGGAGTGCGCCCAAACCATGATATTGAGGACGTCGCCACTGCCGATGCGGTAGCGGTAAGCGCTTTTGCTTTGCTCCAAGCCTTGGTTGGCTTGGGAAAGTACGGGTGGCGTGCGCATTTTTTCAATCAGGTTGGGCGTGATGGGGTAAACGGCAACACGGCTGTCGAGGTTGGTATCGGCGGCGGTGTCGGTATCGGTGTAAACAATGGTTTTGGTTCTGGTTTTGATGGTTGAACCGGGAATGACAGTCGTGCTGTTGCAGGCAGTCAGTGCGAATAGAGTAAGCAGGGAGAGCGTTTTTTTCATGTAGTAGTCCTTGCGGGATGGTGTCCGGGCCGTCTGAAAATGTTCAGATGGCCTTATTGTTTTGTTGCCAAACCAAGTCGCAGATACCGTCTTTAGATACGAAGCCTGTCGGTGCGCGCAGCAGAAGCTGGCGCAGGCTGTTTTGGTCGCTTTGGAGACAGGCAGTATGGAGTTCCGACAGTATGTCAGATAATTGCGTCCATGGAAGCATTACTTCACTGGCGGTCATAATACGGGGATGAGTGGTTTTTTGCACCTCATCACCGATGAGCAGTTCTTCATAAAGTTTCTCGCCTGGGCGCAGGCCGGTAATCTTGATTTCGATATCGCCGTGTGGGTGTTGCTCGTCTTTGACTTTGAGGCCGCTGAGGACAATCATTTGACGGGCAAGGTCGATGATTTTGACAGATTCGCCCATGTCGAGGACGAATACGTCGCCGCCTTTACCCATTGCGCCGGCTTGGATAACCAATTGCGCCGCTTCGGGAATGGTCATGAAGTAGCGGGTAATGTCTTGGTGGGTCAGGGTAATCGGGCCGCCTTCGGCAATTTGTTTTTCAAATACGGGGACAACGGAGCCGGACGAACCCAATACATTGCCGAAACGCACCATGCAGAAGCGTGTTTTTTGTTCCGGCTCGGCAGCAAGGGCTTGCAGGCAGAGTTCGGCCATGCGTTTGCTGGCGCCCATGGTATTGGTCGGACGGACGGCTTTGTCGGTGGAAATCAAAACAAAGGTGGAAACGCCTGCATCTACGGCAGCCTGCGCGCAGCAGAGTGTGCCGAATACGTTGTTTTGAATGCCTTCTATGGTGTTGAACTCAACCATAGGGACGTGTTTGTAGGCTGCGGCATGATAAACGGTGTCGACGTGATAGGCTTTCATGATGCTGCTAAGGCGTTCTTTGTTTTGAACCGAACCCAAAAGCGGTACGACTTCGACTTGGCTGCCTTGCACGGCTTGGGTTTCGCGCAATTCTTTGTCTATGCTGTATAGGGCAAATTCGGACAATTCAAACAACAGCAGTTTGGTCGGACGGCAGTTGAGAATCTGACGGCAAAGTTCGGAGCCGATAGAGCCGCCTGCACCGGTTACCATCACGACTTTGTCGCTGATGTCGGCACTCATCAATTCAGGGCGCGGTGCCACAGGGGCGCGGCCGAGCAAATCGACCACGGAGATTTTTTTCAATGAGCTGACGTTGATTTTGCCGTCGACCAAATCTTTCATGCCCGGAATGGTCAGGACTTCGCATTTGTATGCTTCGAGACGGCGGATGATGTCTTTGCGTTCTTCCGGCGTAGAACTTGGAATCGCCAGCAGAATTTTGCGGACGCCGTAGCGGCTGATCAGCATCGGGATTTCGTTGGGGTTGTAGACGGCAAGGTCATAGATGACGGTGCGTTGGATTTTCGGGTTGTCATCGACAAAGGCGATGGCTGAGTATTCATTAACCTGTTTGATGGCTTCCAGTAATTGGCGGCCGGATTGGCCTGCACCGTAGATGATGACGGGGATCATCTGTTTGCGGTGATGGTCGGTCAGAATCGCACGCAGGATCATACGCGAGCTGGTCACGCCGACCACCAAGACTAAGAAATAGACGATGGGCAGGGCAAGGTGTAGTTTTTGTTCAAAAATCAGGGTGGTCAGGCAGAACAAGACCGCTGAAATGATGCTGCCGAATGCGGCGGCGGTCAGGACGCGGATGCTGACGAAGCGCGTGACGGCGCGATAGAGGCCGATACGGATGAAAAGGATGATGGTCAGCACAGCGGTGCTGCCGAAAGCCAGCCAGTTGGCGATACTCAACCATTCGTCGGAGTATTGCACTTTAAGGCTTTGGGCAAACCAAAACGCCACGAAGATCATCAAGATATCGTGAATGACGAAGAAGGTTTTTTTTAGATTGCGCGGCAGAGCCAGCAGGGTTTCCAAGTTCATTTTATTTTTTACGTGTGTCTGAGTGTTGTAATGTGGCTTGGTACGGATTGTTTGAAGCAGGCTGTTTTGCTTTTTTCAGACGGCCCGAAGTTGCAGGCCGTCTGAAAATGATTATGCCGTGGCTTCAGTCAATACGGCTTCTATGTTTTCTTTGCAGAACGCAATTTCTTCATCGGTCAGGGTCGGGTGCACCAAGAACATCAGGCTGGTGTCGCCCAGTTGGACAGCGTTTTTCAGCCGCTCTTTCGGACGCCAAGGCGTGTTGTCAAAGGCTTTTTCCAAATACACTTCGGAGCAGCTGCCTTGATAGCAGGGGACTTTGCGCGCGTTCAGTTCGCTGACGATGCGGTCGCGCGTCCAGCCGTCTTTCAGGTGTTCGGGTTTGACGAAGGCGTAGAACTTGTATTGCGCGTGTTCGATGTAGTCGGCTACTTCAACCAAACGGATGCTGGCGAATTTGCCCAAGCTTTCGGCCAGTTTGGCGGCGTTTTCTTGGCGGCGCGCCGTCCATTCGGGCATGCGTTTGAGCTGGATGCGGCCGATGACGGCCTGCATTTCCAACATGCGCCAGTTGGTACCGAAGCTTTCGTGCAGCCAGCGGAAACCGGGTGCGTGTTCGCGGTGGTACACGGCGTCATAGCTTTTGCCGTGGTCTTTGTATGACCACATTTTGCTCCACAGCTCTTTGTCGTTGGTGGTGACCATGCCGCCTTCGCCGCCGGTGGTCATGATTTTGTCTTGGCAGAACGACCAAGCGCCGATGTGACCGATAGAGCCGACGGATTTGCCTTTGTATTTCGCACCGTGCGCTTGGGCGCAGTCTTCGATAACCCACAAGTTATGTTCTTTGGCCAAAGCCATGATGTCGTCCATTTCGGCAGGCATGCCGGCAAGGTGAACCACGATGATGGCTTTAGTGTTTGGTGTCAGCGCGGCTTTGATGGTTTCGGCGCTGATGTTTTGGCTGTTTAAATCGACATCGGCGAAAACCGGATTGGCACCGGCGGTCACGATGCAGGACGCTGAAGCCAAGAAGGTGCGCGAAGTGACAATCACATCATCGCCTTGGCCGATGCCCATTGCTTTGAGGGCTACGTCCAAAGCCAACGTACCGTTGGAAAGGGCGACGGCGTATTGCGTGCCGACAAAGGCAGCAAATTCTTTTTCAAATTCGCGACATTCCGTACCTGTCCAGTAGTTGACTTTGTTGGACAGCAGGACTTTGGAAACGGCATCGGCTTCTTCTTGAGTAAAGCTTGGCCATGGGGAGAGTGATGTATTAAGCATTTGTTTTTCCTGCGAAAAGACTGGTTGAGCCTTTGGGGGCGATTTCTTCCAGCAGTTGGCGGTTGATCAGGGTGTATTTCTGACCGTTGATTTCGACGTATGCGCCGTCGTAAGGGGGGAACCAGAAGGCGCGGATTTTCTTCTCGATATTGTCGCCGTCGAGGATTTGCTTCATGGCTTCCATTTCGTCGCGGCTGACGTAGCGGCCGCCGATGTTGGGTGTGGTCGGCAATTTGGTTTTCGACTCGATGGCGCGGGCGATGATGCGTTGTGCGAACGGCTCCAGCGCCTGCATGGTTTTGCGTTCGAGCGATTGGGCGGTTTCTGTTTCGGCGTCGATGGGGAAGCGGTCCACTTCGATGATTTCGCCTGTGTCGATGGAGGCATCGACGTAGTGGGCGGTGTTGCCCCATTGGTCCAGTTCGTCCATGATGGCTAAGTTGTAGCCGCCTGTGCCTTTGTATTCGGGCAACAGCGCAGGGTGGAAGTTGATCGTGCCCAAAGTCGGAATGCTCAGGAATTCATCACGCAGCTTGCGCCAGTAAAGGACGGATAAGCCCAAATCGTATTTCAGACGGCCTTCTCGCATTGCTTCCAAAGCCGTATCGAAGGTGTACAGGGGCAAGCCCAATTCCTGCGCGGCTGCCGTGGTCGGCGAGCCTTGCAGATGGCTGTCGGTCAAGACACCGACGATTTCGATATGGTCTTGTTTGGTCAAAAAACGAAGCAGGTTGGCGGAAACCTGTTTACGACCCATAAATAAGATTTTCATGGAGAAATGTCCCTTATGCATTTGCTTTTTCGGTGGCGGAAGTTGTCAGTGTAGTCAATTCTTCCAGGGTGTTTATCCAAAGGGTGGGCTGGTATTCACGGCCGTATTGCTCGGGCTCGGCTTGATGAATATTGTGCGGCTTAGGCATGATGCCTATGGAGAGCCAACCCAGTTTGTTGGGTGCGACAAAATCTTTTTTGATGTTGTCGCCGATGTAGATGAAACGTTTTGCAGCCGGATATTTGTTTTGCAGGAAAACAAAACGCTTATCGTCGGGTTTTTCCGATTGCATGGCTTCCGAAATCAAAATGTCGTCAAATAAATCGGTCAAACCCAAGGCCTGTATTTTCAAACGCTGTGTCAGACTGCGGCCGTCTGTAATCAGGGCGCGTGCGGCAAAAGGGCGCATCAGCTTCCGTAAAAAAGACGGTTCGACATAGGGTCGGATAACAGGCCTGTGTAGTCGATATTGCCACAAAAGTGATTGTTTCTCTAGTTCGTTTAATTTGCAATGATGACACAAATTGTCGAGCCAGTCTTTACTTTTATTGTCTGCAATTTCATTTAGTACGTCAGCATCGTATTGCGGGTAGAGCGACGTAATTATCCCTACAACTGCCTGTATTCCGGAGCATTTGTAGTCGTACTCAGAGTAAAGCGTATCGTCAAGATCAAAGACGATGACGGATTCTTCCGGCTTAATCATGTTCTCTTACCAAAACCTTAGCATCGTAACGAAGCATGATTAAATTGTTTTCCCAGTCGTCGGAGAAAGGGACGTCTTGGCCGCCGATATATTCTTGAATCAGCCAGCCCGGATAGTTGCCGCCTGCGGCGTAAGTCAACGGGAAACCGCCGCCGAAACGCGGGTTGATTTCCACGCCGTAGGTCGTACTGTCGGTTTTGCTGACGAAGAATTGCGCGGTAATGCAGCCGCGTGCGCCTTCCAATATGGCCATTTTTTCAACCAGCTCTTCATACAGGGCATTGCGTCGGGTTGCGCCTTTGCTGACTTCGCCGGTGCGCACTTCCAAACGTTCGCGAGGAATGGCGCATTTCAGACGGCCTTGACGGTCGTAATACATATCGACGGTAAACTCGGAGAAAGTATTCTCGATATCGATGTATTGGGCGAACATCATTTTCGGGTCTTCGGTAATGTCGACAGTCAAATCAGCCGGTGTGTTGATTTTTTTCGCACCGATGGCGCGGCTGCCGTCATAAGGCTTGGCAAAACATGGGAAAACTAAGCGGTCCCGTTCGTAAATTTCAGGCGAACGGATGCCGTATTGTGCAAACAGGCCTGCGGTCAGGCGCTTGTCGCGGCACAGGGTAATCAGTTTTGCATCCGAAATGACAATGTGTATTCCTTCAGCTTCAAAACGGTCACGTGCTTCGGCCAGTTTGAGTAGCTCGGTATCGATGGTTGGCACAATCAGACCGATGTTGTGTTGTTTGGCCAGCTCGAAAATGCTGTCAATGTATTCGGCTGCATCGATGCGCGGCACGCTGAAAGCGCGGTCGGCAACATGGCAGGCAGAAGACATGTGGGGGTTGAGGTCAGTGGCAAATACGCCGATGCCGTCTGAAAAACGTGCGGCTTCGGTTTGGAAGTCCTGCACCAATTCGACACGGCGACCTGCCGACAGAATCAGTATGTTATTTTTTTTCATCAGTTTTATTACCCG
>NZ_JBQCTZ010000119.1:0-10902 GCF_051963715.1 Neisseria sp. P0001.S005
GCTTTTCATGGCCACGCGCAGCTGATGGGTTTTGCCGGTAAACGGTTGCAACACAAACAGGCGCAAACCGGGCTTCAAGCTTTGGCTGCTGAAACGGGTAACGGCAAAATTATCCTCGTCACGCGTCAGCTTCCATGTACCGCGCCGCGAACGCGCCATACCGCCTTTCACCCAACCCTGCTTTTTCGCAGGCTTGTGCGTACCGAGTGCCAAATAAGTTTTACGCATGGTTTTCTCGGCAAACTGCGCCGACAAAGCCGCCGCGCTGTCGCGGTTTAACGCAAACAGCAATAGGCCACTGGTGGCTTTGTCCAAACGGTGAACCAACCACACGCGTTCAACACCGAGCTGTTGCGCCAGCGAAGCGGTCAGGCAAACATCCTCTTCCAATTCGCTGTGCACCGATACACCGCAAGGCTTATTGATGACCACAAAGTCTTTGTGCTCAAAAACAATGTCCCACATTTCAGACGGCCTTCAACACAATACCGTCGCCAAGCAGGGTCAAAATACCCAGCAGGCAAAACAAGATACACGCAGCAATGCGCACTGCTTTGGCCGGAATTTTGCGCATCAGCATTTCGCCCAAATACACGGCAGGCACAGAAGCAATCATCAAACCGGCAATACTGCCGACCACGACCAGCAGGATAGATTGGTATTTTGCCGCCAAAAGAACTGTTGCAATCTGCGTTTTATCGCCGATTTCCGCCAAGAAAAACAGGACGACCGTCGCCGTAAATGCGCCGTATTTCAGCCACTTGCCATCAGGGTCTTCGTCTTTGTCCGGCAACAGCAGCCATAATCCGACCGCAATAAAACTGCCGCCGACCACCCATTTCATGACTTCGGGCGAAATAGCGGATGCCAGCCAGACACCGAGTGCGGCCGAAACAAGATGGTTCAACAGGGTTGCAACAAAGATACCGGCAACAATCGCGTTTTTGTGGGCAAAACGTGCTGCCAAAAAGAGCGCGAGCAATTGCGTCTTATCGCCGATTTCGGCAATAGCAACACCCAGCGTCGAGGAGAAAAAAGCTTCCATGATTTAAGATACTCAACCGAAAAGCGGGCAAACAAAAAGCGCTGTGCATACCGCCCGCAAGGGTATGGACAACGCTTACGTCTTGCCTGTCTTCCGATAAAGCAGAGAAGATACCGCTGCCACGGCCGCACAAGCCGATTATGTTGACAACGGTTTCGGCATTGCGCCGAATGGCTACTCCCGTAAGAGTGAAGCCCGAATTGTAAGGCAATCCATGGCTTGAAGCAACAAAAAGAAAAACAAAAGGCCGTCTGAAACCCTATAAAGCAGGTTTCAGACGGCCTTTTTCACAATGATTAATTATCGGAGAACAAATCGCCTACTTTTTCGCCTACTTTTTCCCAAAACGATTTTTTGCGTGGGGTTTGGCTGAGATTGAGACCGGAGGAGATTTTTTCAAATTCTTCCAACAACTCTTTCTGACGGTCGGTCAGGTTGACCGGCGTTTCGACCAAAATGTGGCAGTACAAATCGCCGGTCGAGCTGGAGCGCAGAGACTTGATGCCTTTGCCTTTCACCCGCATACGGCGGCCGGTTTGCGTTTCTTTCGGAATGTGCAGTTTGACTTTGCCGTCCAAAGTCGGCACTTCGACTTCACCACCCAATGCGGCAATAGCAAAGCTGATCGGCAGTTCGCAATGCAGGTCCAAGCCGTTGCGCTCGAAAATTTTGTGCTGTTTTACGCGGACATTGACGTACAAATCGCCTGCCAGTGCGCCGTGTTGACCCGGTTCGCCCTCGCCGCTCAAGCGGATGCGTTGACCGTCGTCGATGCCTGCCGGAATGTTGACTTCAACCGTCTTGCTGGTTTTGGTGCGGCCTTCGCCACGGCATTTGACGCAAGGATCTTTGATTTCTTTGCCTGTACCGTGACAAGTCGGACAAGTCTGCTGCATTTGGAAAATGGCTTGGCGGACGTGTACCGTACCTGAGCCGTGACAGGTCGAACAAGTTGATGCAGATGTGCCCGGTTTGGCACCTGAGCCGTGGCAGACATCACATTCTTCGTAAGTCGGAATGTTGATGCGTTTTTTCACGCCTTTGGCGGCTTCTTCAAGCGAAATTTCTATGCCGACCTGCAAGTCCGCACCGCTGTAATCCGGCTGACGGCCGCCTGCGCTGCCGCCCCCGCCAAACATTTGGCTGAAAATATCGGAAAAATCGAAGCCTTGCGCACCACCGAATCCGCCTTGGCCGCCGAAACCGCCAAAGCCACCCGCACCTGCGCCCTGTTCGAACGCGGCATGGCCGTATTGGTCGTACATGGTACGTTTTTCCTTGTCAGACAAGGTGTCGTAAGCTTTTTGGACTTCTTTAAATTTTTCTTCCGCTTCTTTGTTGTCAGGATTGCGGTCGGGATGGTATTTCATTGCCAGCTTGCGGTAGGCTTTTTTGATTTCATCGTCGCTAGCGCTGCGGGCAACACCAAGGGTTTCGTAATAATCTTGGGTACTCATAATTTTGATAGTGTTTTGAATAAGTTTGAACTGGGTCGGATATGTGGGCGGAAGGTAAAAAACTCAAGTCGATATTTTTAAGGCCGTCTGAAAATTTTGTTTCAGACGGCCTCCCTCGCCTTGTCAAAGCATGATAATGGCCTTAAAGTGAAAGAATATTTGACCCTATACCGCTGTTTTATATTAGAAAGGTTTTCCTCCATGATGAAAAAAACCGCTTCCTTTTTATGCCTGATGCTGATGGCGGCCGCTGTCCAAGCCGCGCCTTCCGACAGCGAACGCATTGCGGCACTGGAGCGTCAGGTGGCCGAACTGACTGCCCAAGTAAACCGCCTACTGAGCGAGCGTTTGGATGAGCGTTCCGCACGCAGAAACAACGAAGTTCATGTATGCGCGTTGTCGGCATTTACCGACACCTTCCGTACCGAAAACGTCAACCGCGGCCGCGCACGCTTGGATGTGATTCAGCAATGCCGCCGCCAGCACGCGGAAATGTTCTGCAAGGAAGAAGCCGTCCGTTGCCAGACTTACCGTTAACCGTTTCATACTCAGGCCGTCTGAAACCCTGTTTTCAGACGGCCTTTTGATTGTTTGCGTTCGTCCACGTCAAAACAAACAGGAAACAACAATGCCAAAGCGGTTTGACATGATGTTACGACACAAGCAATCCGCTTCTGAATCCGCTATAATCTGCGTTTGATTTTATTTTCCAACGCCTTTGTATAAAGCGAAATATCATGCAAGAACAATATCAACCCGCCGCCATTGAGCCTGCGGCGCAGAAAAAATGGGATGACGCCCGTATTTTCAACGTCTCCGAAGACGCTTCCAAACCCAAATACTACTGCCTCTCCATGTTCCCCTACCCCAGCGGCAAGCTGCACATGGGGCATGTGCGCAACTACACCATCGGCGACGTATTGAGCCGCTTCAAACTCTTAAACGGCTTCAACGTCATGCAGCCTATGGGCTGGGACGCGTTCGGCATGCCGGCGGAAAACGCAGCGATGAAAAACAACGTCGCCCCCGCCGCATGGACTTACGACAACATCGAATACATGAAAACCCAGCTCAAAAGCCTGGGTTTTGCGATTGACTGGGAACGCGAAGTCGCCACCTGCAAACCCGAATACTACCGCTGGGAACAATGGCTGTTTACCAAACTGTTTGAAAAAGGCATCGTCTATCGCAAAAACGGCACGGTAAACTGGGACCCCGTCGACCAAACCGTCCTTGCCAACGAGCAAGTCATCGACGGGCGCGGATGGCGTTCGGGCGCGTTGATCGAAAAACGCGAAATCCCGATGTATTACTTCAAAATCACGGATTACGCCGAAGAGCTGCTCAACGATTTGGACAAGCTGGAACACTGGCCGGAACAAGTCAAAACCATGCAGCGCAACTGGATCGGCAAATCTCGCGGTATGACCGTGCGCTTCGCCGTTTCAGACGACAGCAAACAAGGCTTGGAAGGCGATTACGCGAAATTCCTGCAAGTTTATACCACCCGCCCCGACACGCTGATGGGCGTGACTTATGTTGCCGTTGCCGCCGAGCATCCGCTGGCAACCGCCGCAGCCGCCGACAAACCCGAATTGCAGGCATTTATCGCCGAATGCAAAGCCGGCTCGGTTGCCGAAGCCGATATGGCGACGATGGAGAAAAAAGGTGTGCCGACCAGCCGCTACGTCGTCAACCCGCTCAACGGCGACAAACTGGAAGTGTGGATTGCCAACTATGTATTGTGGGGCTACGGCGACGGCGCGGTGATGGCTGTTCCGGCGCACGACGAACGCGATTTCGAGTTTGCACAAAAATATAATTTGCCTATTAAAGTCGTGGTACGAAATCATGAAATAGACAAAGCGATTGCTTCTCTAAAACAGATTGCAGATCAAAATAAGCTTGCATTTGATGTCGATTATATTTTTGATTATTCCCAAAATCATGCCCAAGGCTTTGTTGACAGAGTTTTAAAGCAATTTAATGCGGAATTGCTTGCATTTTGGGACAAAACTGAAAATGAGCAAATTAAATATGCCATTCATGAATACTTGGACGTAATTCGATTAGGCTGGAATCATCAATTTCAAACTTCCGATGACAACTACCTGACCAACAGCGGCGACTTGGACGGCATGAATTTTCAGACGGCCTTCGACGCCATCGCCGCCAAACTGCAAAGCCAAGACGCAGGCGAACCGAAAACCCAATACCGCCTGCGCGACTGGGGCATTTCGCGCCAACGCTACTGGGGCTGCCCGATTCCCATCGTCCATTGCGAAAAATGCGGCGACGTACCCGTCCCTGCCGACCAACTGCCCGTCGTTCTGCCTGAAAACGTCGTACCCGACGGCATGGGTTCGCCTTTGGCAAAAATGCCCGAATTTTACGAAACCACCTGCCCATGCTGCGGCGGCGCGGCGAAACGTGAAACCGACACCATGGACACCTTCATGGAATCGAGCTGGTATTTCTTCCGCTATATGTCGCCCAAGTTCGCAGAAGGCATGGTATCGACTGAAGCCGCGAAATACTGGGGCGCGGTCGACCAATACATCGGCGGTATTGAACACGCCATTTTGCACCTCTTGTACGCGCGTTTCTTTACCAAACTGATGCGAGACGAAGGCTTGGTCAATGTTGACGAACCGTTTGAACGCCTGTTGACTCAAGGCATGGTCGTCTGCGAAACCTACTACCGCGAAAACGCCAACGGCAGCAAAGACTGGATCAACCCCGCCGATGTCGAGCTGACGTTCGACGACAAAGGCCGCCCCGTTTCCGCCGTCCTCAAAGCCGACGGGCTGCCCGTCGTCATCAGCGGCACGGAAAAAATGTCCAAGTCCAAAAACAACGGCGTCGATCCGCAAGAGCTGATTAATGCCTACGGCGCGGACACCGCCCGCCTGTTCATGATGTTCGCCGCACCGCCCGAACAGTCCCTCGAATGGAGCGACAGCGGCGTCGAAGGCGCACATCGCTTCCTGCGCCGCCTGTGGCGCACCGTTTACGAATACCTGAAACAAGGCGGCGCGGTCAAAGCGTTTGCAGGCAGCCAAGACGGTTTGTCCAAAGAACTCAAAGACCTGCGCCACAAACTGCACGCCACCACCGCCAAAGTCAGCGACGACTACGGCCGCCGCCAGCAGTTCAACACCGCCATCGCCGCCGTGATGGAACTGCTCAACCAATACGACAAAACCGACACCGGCAGCGAACAAGGCCGCGCCGTCTCCCAAGAAGTATTGGAAACCGCCGTACGCCTGTTGTGGCCCATCGTGCCGCACATCTGCGAAACCCTGTGGAGCGAATTGAATGGCGCGAAACTTTGGGAAGCAGGCTGGCCGACAGTCGACGAAGCCGCCCTGGTCAAATCCGAAATCGAAGTCATGGTTCAAGTCAACGGCAAACTGCGCGGCAAAATCACCGTTGCCGCCGACGCATCCAAAGCCGACCTCGAAGCCGCCGCACTCGCCACCGAAGGCGCGGTGAAATTCATGGAAGGCAAGCCTGCCAAGAAAATCATCGTCGTTCCCGGACGCTTGGTAAATATCGTCGTCTAAACCGCTTTTAAGGTTTAGCCATACGGATAAAGGCCGTCTGAAACTTGGTTTTCAGACGGCCTTTTATTTTGGCTTTCAAGCCCAATCGTTATTTTATTTAAACGTAAGGTTTTCAATTAAATCAAAATCATAAAGATATTTTTTGAACCATCGTATTCAAATGAAAACCTTAGCTTTGATAAAAACAAGGTTTAGCCGAATAAAGAAAGGCCGTCTGAAACCCTATATTCAGGTTTCAGACGGCCTTTTTTACTACCCGATTTTATTCGCCGTAATAGGCTTTGGTCAGGATTTCTTCCATATCGGCCACCATGGCGAGGCGTGGGTTGGCCGGGGTGCATTGGTCTTCAAAAGACATCATGGCCAGCTCTTTTCTGCCGTCGAGGAAGGTTTTCTCATCGATGCCCTGCTCTTTCAACGACATTTTGATGCCGACGTTGACCGCCAGTTCATGGCAGGCGCGGGCGAAGGATTCTACGCCTTCTGCCGGTGTGCTGCATGGCAGGCCTAAGGTACGGGCGATTTCCTGATATTTCAGGTCGGCTTTGTAGTAGTTGTACTTCGGCCAAGTGGCAGTTTTCTGCGGACGCGTGCCGTTGTAGCGGATGACGTGCGGCAGTAGGATAGCGTTGGCACGGCCGTGCGGAACATGATATTTGCCGCCTATTTTGTGTGCCATCGAGTGGTTGATGCCCAAGAACGCATTGGCAAACGCCATGCCTGCGATGGTGGAGGCATTGTGCATATGCTCGCGCGCTTCTGGATCGGCCGCACCGTGTTTGTAGGAGCGTTCGAGGTATTGGAACACGAGCTTGATGGCTTGCAGGGCGAGGCCGTCTGTAAAGTCGTTCGCCAGTACAGAAACATATGCTTCTACGGCGTGGGTCAGTACGTCCAAACCGGTATCGGCGGTTACGCCTGCCGGAACGGTCATGGTAAACGCAGAATCAACAATCGAAATGGTCGGTGTCAGCGAGTAGTCGGCAATCGGATATTTTTTGTCTCCGTCGCTAATGACGGTAAACGGCGTGACTTCGGAGCCGGTGCCCGATGTGGTAGGAATGCCGATAAATTTGGCTTTGCGGCCCAACTCAGGGAAGCGGAACGCGCGTTTGCGGATATCCATGAATTTTTGCACCAAGTCTTCAAAATCGACTTGCGGCTGTTCGTAGAAGAGCCACATGGCTTTGGCCGCGTCCATTGGCGAGCCGCCGCCCAGCGCGATAATGGTGTCCGGCTGGAAGCTGCGCATCAAATCCGTGCCTTTATAGACGGTTTGGACACTCGGATCGGCTTCGACATCGGTAAACAACTGGATGGTCACTTTGTTTTTGCGTTGATGCAGTTGATGGGTGATTTTATCGACAAAGCCCAGATCAACCATCGAACGGTCGGTCACAATCATGACTTTTTCGCAGTCTTTCATGTCTCGCAGATATTGGATAGAATCGCGTTCAAAATAGATTTTGGCGGGCACTTTGAACCATTGCATGTTGTTTCTCCGACGGCCTACTTTTTTGATGTTTAACAGATTGACTGCGCTGACGTTGCCGCCGACGGCGTTTTTACCGTAAGAGCCGCAACCGAGGGTCAGAGAAGGCAGGAAGGCGTTGTACACGTCGCCGATGCCGCCGAAAGTAGAAGGCGAATTCCAAATCACGCGCAGGGCTTTGACGCGGGAGCCGAACGTTTTGACCAATTCTTCATCGGTGGTATGGATGGCGGCGGAGTGTCCCAAGCCGTCAAAGGCAACCATTTCTTCGGCGAACTGCAAACCTTGTTCGGTCGAATCTGCCTTAATCATGGCCAACACAGGCGAAAGTTTTTCGCGGGTCAGCGGCTCGTTGGGACCGACTTCTCGGCATTCGGCGATGATGATGTTGGTTTTTTCGGGAACTTTAAACCCAGCCTGTTCGGCAATCCACGCCGCCGGTTTGCCCACCACGGCAGCATTGAGTTTCGCGCCGCCGCAGTTGGCGCAGTTTGCTGTAACGCCGAAGATGAAGTCTTCGAGCATGGCTTTTTCTTTTTTGTTGGCAAAGTACACGCCGTAGGATTTGAACTCTTCGACCAGCTCTTTATAAATCTCTTTGTCGACGATGACGGCTTGTTCGCTGGCGCAAATCATGCCGTTGTCGAACGCTTTGGACATCACGATGTCGTGTGCCGCCTGCTGGATGTTTGCCGTTTTTTTTCAACATAGGCAGGCACGTTGCCCGCACCGACGCCGAGCGCGGGTTTGCCGCAGGAATAAGCGGCTTCCACCATCGCATTGCCGCTGGTCGCCAAAATCGTCGCCACGCCCGGATGCTTCATCAGCGCGGAAGTGCCTTCCATAGACGGTTTTTCAATCCACTGGATGCAGTTTTCCGGCGCGCCGGCGGCAATCGCGGCATCACGCACGATTTGGGCGGCGTGGGCGGAACACTACTGGGCGGAAGGGTGGAACGAGAAAATAATCGGATTGCGGGTTTTCAGCGCAATCAGGGATTTGAAAATGGTGGTGGAAGTCGGATTGGTGGTCGGCACGATACCGCAGACGACCTCGACCGGATCGGCGATTTCGGTAATGCCGGTTACATCGTCTTCGCTGATGACGCCCACGGTTTTCAAATCGCGCAGGCAGCGCACGACGTTTTCGCAGGCAAACAGGTTTTTGGTCGCTTTATCTTCAAATACACCGCGCCCCGTTTCTTCAACCGCGTGCATGGCGAGTACACCATGTTTGTCCAGCGCAGCGATAGAGGCTTTGGCAACGATATAATCAATCTGCTCCTGATTCAGCTTGCGAAACTCGTCCAACGAGCGCAAACCCTTTTCAACCAAACTGTTGACCTCGGCTACGGCGGGGCTGACGACATTGTCGGCTGATGCGTTCATGGTGTATCTCCTTGATATAAGGTGGCAATAAAGTCGATAAATTTTCACTATGACTACTATAAGTAATTTAGTTACATTCTGCTTTGACCTACATCACAAACCATGATTGAACTTTTCAGACGGCCTCTTTATCATTTATTCATTTTAATTTGTTGAAGTATAATGATTTCATCCTCGCAAAACAAAAGACGGTCATTCTTAGTCGCTTTCCTCGTATATTAAAATAAGAACAGAAAACCAATGTATCAAAATTACATACTTAAAATAAAAAAAGGCCGTCTGAAAATATTTTTCAGACGGCCTTTTCATGTATGCCTTTTATTGGCTGATGTCTTCCAGCGTACGGCCTTTGGTTTCTTCACCCAATACCAAGATTACTGCCACAATCAGCAGCATAACCAGCGCAAACATCATAAAGATATTGCCGAAGCCGCCGCTGTTGCCCACCATCGCCGCCACTACCATGGGTGCGAGTATGCCGCCGACGCGGCCGATAGCGCCTGCCCAGCCGGATGCGAAGGCACGGAAGCGCAAGGGGTAGAGCTCGGGGGTGTAAGTGTACAAAACGCCCCATGCGCCCAAGTTGAAGAAGGACATCAGGCTGCCCCAAATCATGACTTCGGCCGCAGTTGTGCTTTGCCCGAAAAACCATGCGCACATGGCGCAAGCAGCCAGAAAGCCTGCCAGCGTTGCTTTGCGGCCGATTCTTTCCACCAAAGCCGCGGCGGCAATATAGCCGGGCAGTTGCGCCACAATCATCACCAGCACATATTCAAAGGTTTTGACCACTGTATTGCCCTGCTCGACCAGCAGTTTGGGCAACCAAGTGAAAATGCCGTAATACGAAAACACGATGCCGAACCAAACCAGCCACAGCATCAGCGTACGCCGTGCAAACGGATGTTGCCAAAGTTGGACGAAGCGGATGCGTTCACGCGGGGCAGCCGGTGCGGCAACGGCTTCTGTCGGCGGCGTTATGCCCGATTGAGTTTCCAGCGCGGATACCAAACGGTGCGCTTCGTTGGTTTTGCCGCGAGAAAGCAGGTAAGGCACGGATTCGGGAACAAACTTCAACACCAACGGCACATAAAACAGGGGTAAGGCGCCGAATAAAAACGCGCTGTGCCAGCCGGTTTGCGGAATAAAGAAATAAGACACCAGCGCGGCCGAGAGCCAGCCCAAGCCCCAAAAGCTTTCCAGCAACACAATAAAACGGCCGCGTACTTTCGGCGGCGCATATTCGCTGACCAGTGACACGGCAACGGGCAGTTGGCCGCCCAAACCCACGCCGACAAAAAAGCGGCACACCAGCAAAACCGCCAAATCAGGTGCAAGCGCGCACAAACCTGTGGCAATGCTGTACACCACCATCGTACCGGCAAAAACGGTTTTCCGTCCGAACCTGTCTGCCAGCCAGCCGCTGAATACTGCGCCCAAAGCCATGCCGACAAAGGCAATGCTGACAATCCAACCCAACTGCGCCGGAGTCAGCGCCCAATCTTTGCCCAAAGCCGGCAATACAAACGACACCAAGCCTGTATCCATGGCATCAAACAGCCAGCCTATGCCGACCAACACTAAAAGTTTGTAATGGAAGCGTGAGGGAGGCAGATTGTGCAGCCGCGTCAGAATATCCATAACTTCTTTCCTTTGTTTGTGTTTTATCGAATTAGATTTTATAAATAACTGCTTGAGTTTCAGCGACAAACCCCAAATAGAGCATTATGTCGATTTTAACATTTATACAATATGCAAAGAATAGGAAGCACGCGATTTTTGACTATTTTTGAATATCTTAATCTCAGCGATAAACCGCATACCCTATTGAAACATGAAACAAGAAATCACTTCAGGCCGTCTGAAAGTCGATGGTTTGGTTTTCAGACGGCCTGCCGTTTTTTGCAAAGGCTTCATGCTTGGGTTATGATGTTTATTTGTAATATGTAAACAGATG